>JBOGYB010000405.1:0-2397 GCA_050696555.1 Solirubrobacteraceae bacterium
ACGGTATGCGCTTCGCGCTTCACTCGATCGCGATGGACGGCACCGTCGTGATCGGGGAGGGGGAGAAGGACGAGGCGCCGATGCTCTACAACGGCGAGCGCATCGGCGACGGGTCTCTCCCCGAGGTTGACATAGCCGTCGATCCGCTCGAGGGCACCACGCTCGCGGCTCACGGGATGCCCTCCGCGCTGGCTGTCATCGCGCTATCAGAGAAGGGCACGATGTTCGATCCCGGTCCCTGCGTGTACATGGAGAAGATGGCCGGCCCCCCCGAGATGGCCGACCTGCTCGATCTCGACCGTCCGCTAGCCGAGACGGTGAGGCTCGTCGCCGACCGCAAGGGCCATCCGATCGGCGATGTCATGGTGGTCGTGCTCGACCGTCCCCGTCACGAGGCGGGTATCCGTGAAATTCGCGAAGCAGGCGCCCGCGTGCGGCTCATCCCCCACGGCGACGTCTCCGCGGCGCTGCTGGCCGTCACCGAGCGCTCCACCGTCGATCTGTTGTGGGGCATCGGCGGCACACCCGAGGGAGTCATCTCCGCCGCCGCCATCAAGTGCCTGGGTGGGCAGATGCTCGGACGGCTGTGGCCCCGCGACGAGGTCGAGCGCCAGGCCGCGCTCGACGCGGGCTACGACCTCGACCGCGTCCTCAACCGCGACGACCTTGTCGCCGGCGACGACGTCTTCTTCTCCGCCACCGGCATCACCGACGGTGATGTGCTCCAGGGTGTGCGCTACCCCTCCGCCGGTGGCGCCACCACCGAATCGCTCGTCACCCGCTCGCGCTCGGGGACCGTTCGACGCATCCGTGCCACCCATGATCGCGCGAAGCTGCGTGCGCTCGACAGTGGCGGGCGCTTCGGCTAAGAGGCCAACCTGCCCACCTTCGATTCCGCCAGGTCAAGGCGAGCGAGCGAGCGCAGGAAGCCGTTGGTGACGAACACGTGGATGCGCGCTTGGGTAGCGTTGTACACCCGTCGCCCCAACCCGGAGGCGATTGCCGGGTGGAAATTCGCCACCTCCACCCCCACATGCACTCTCGCCTCGCCCTCCTTCCTCACGGGTAGGCGACGCACTTCGATCTGTAGATGCCCGAGTCCCTGCCGTCCATGCCTGGCCACCAGCAGTCCCCCCTCTATGTCCCACCGCACGACGCCACGTGCTCCGTCGAGCTCGTATTCCGGTGGCTTGAAAGTCAACAGCTTCAGTGGCCGTCCGAGCAGCACCACCGAGCGACCCGACTCTCCGTACACCACCCTCACGAGCCCCAGCGTCACACGTGTGAGGAAGCGCCAGTAGGTACGCGCAAGGCGCTCCAAGTGCATCGGCGACCACAGCTCGACGAGTGCCTGCTCGGGCAGAGTCATGTCCGCCTCCTGCACCGACCGCACAGCGCCGCTTGACGCATCTTCGGAGGTATGGTCTTCGAGCTTCTCGATCCTCGCGATCTTCGGTCGGCGGCTCACGGTCCGAAGGCTATCTTCCGTTGGAAAGCTTGCTGACAACAGGTCTCAAGATACTGCGGAAAAGTGACGATGATCGGTGTCGTGTCCTTTGCCGGTGATATCAACCGCCTGTGAGAGACCAACCCGATCGATCCTCCTCGGGCGGAGCCTCTTCTGAGCGCCTCTCCCGTGCTGCACACGCCGCGCAAAGTCTTTGCGATGTTCTGTGGGAGGCGTTGCACGAGGAGCTCTCTCGCAGCGACGTGGCGCGTGCACGTGTGCTTTCGAAGCGTCTGGCCGAGGTTTCATCGACGGTCGCGATGATCGCCGGCGCAGGGTCCTTGGACGCCACCGCCGAGGCTGTGCCGACCGATACGCCCCGCTCTTCGCCCGCGCCGTCCCCGGGCAACAGTGCCCACCCCGCCCCGGCGGTCGAGCGTCGCACGCCCCCCGCTCCCTCCCGCCCCCAGACGCGGGACTCGGACCCCAGATCGCCCGATCTGCGCCTCGCCTCCCACGTTCCGTCCGGGGTGGAGAGCTCTATCGCGTTTCAGTCCACGACGGACGAGTACACCTCTACAAGGCTCGTCGATGAGCAGGAACCCACGATTGCCACCGAGAAGCTCGCCTCAGTCGAGCCGATCCAGCCGGAGATCGCCGTCCACGACGTTCGCCGCGAAGAGGGGCCGTCGGCGTGGGTGTCGTCGGTCGGCCAGCTTCTCTCCCGTCACGCCGAGGACGGACTCCCCTTCGCGGTGCTACTCGTGGAGATCGTGGATGTCGCGCATCTGGAGCGCTCTTCTACACCCCATGACATGCACAACCTCGTGGCAGCGGTGGAGAGCGCCGTGGGGCGCGCCATGCGCGCCACCGACCATCTCTCCCGCGAGACACTCGGTCGCTACTGGCTCGTAGCGCCTGAAACCACCGGCACAGGCGCTCGCATGCTG
>JBOGYB010000406.1:0-2395 GCA_050696555.1 Solirubrobacteraceae bacterium
GTGCGAAGGGTGTCTTCGACGTTGACGTTGACGCGGGCGATGGGGGGCCGCTCGGAGGAAGCGGACACCTCGAAGTCGACGAACGCATAGGCGGCGACGTCGTCGGAGCGCAACTCGTCGGTGACGAGCGCCTCCAGATCCATTGCCGTCACCTGCTTCTTGCGGTCGGCGATCTCCTTGAAGCGCTTGAAGGCGGTGTTCAGCGCCGACCCGTCGACCTTGAAGCCCATCTCCTCCAACGCCTGGCGCAGGGCGTGCCGGCCGGAGTGCTTGCCCAGCACGATCGCGTTTGACTTCAGCCCGACGGTGGTGGCATCCATGATCTCGTAGGTGGCGCGCTCCTTCAGGACGCCGTCCTGGTGGATGCCGGCCTCGTGCGCGAAAGCGTTACGTCCGACTATGGCCTTGTTGGGCTGCACGGGGTAGCCGGTGAGGCGGGACACCAGGCGGGAGGTGCGGGCGATCTCGGTTGTCTCGAGGCCGGTCCACAACCCCAAGGCGGGCTCGCGGGTGTGCAGCAGCATCACGATCTCCTCCAGAGAGGCGTTGCCGGCACGCTCGCCGATACCGTTGACGGCGCACTCGACCTGGCGACAGCCGGCCTGGACACCGGCCAGCGAATTGGCGACCGCCAGGCCCAGGTCGTCGTGACAGTGCACGGAGACGACCACGTTGCGCAGGTCGGGGACCAGCCGGTAGAGCTCCTCGAACATCGCGGAATACTCCGCGGGCATCGTGTAGCCGACCGTATCGGGGACATTGATCGTGGTGGCTCCCTCATCCAGGGCGATCTGTATGACTTCGGCCATGTAGGGGACATCGGAGCGGGAGCCGTCCTCCGGGGAGAACTCGACGTCGTCGGTGTAGGACTTGGCGTGGGCCACCGCTGCGCGCACCTGTCCCTTGACGTCCTCACGCGTGGTTTGCAACTTGCGCTCTATGTGGATATCGGAGGTGGCGATGAAGGTGTGAATGCGGGGACGCTCAGCGTCACGCACGGCCTCCCAGGCGGCATCGATGTCCTGCTTGGAGGTGCGCGCCAGGCCGCAGATAACAGGGTGGGTGGGGCCCAAATCTGCCCTGGCGATGGCCTGCACCGCCTCGAAGTCGCCGGGGGAGGTGATGGGGAAGCCGGCCTCGATGATGTCGACCCCCAGCCGTGAGAGCTGGTGGGCGATCTCCAGCTTCTCCTGCTTGTTCAGAGAGATTCCCGGCGATTGCTCGCCGTCGCGGAGGGTGGTGTCAAACACCCTGACGCGGTCGCGCTCGTCCCTGACCGTGGACGCCGCTACGCCCTCGGGGTTGGGTGGGGAGTTTGGTGCTGTACCTGCCATGTGGTCCTCACTTCCTAAGTTCTCTCGCTTACCGGCTTCTCCTTGGGTATGCGGCTAGGCGGCCGCCACGCGCTATTCCCCCCGAGGGGGGAGCAGGAGAAGTCGAAGCGAAAGAGAGAACGACATGTGCGACGCAGGGTAGCACCCCGGCCGTCAGCCGTCGATGACGATTATCCCTTGACGACCCCGGGTGGTGAAGAAGGGGCGGCGCTCCAGCGAGCGGTCGACCGCGTCGGCGATACGCATGAGGGGATTATCAGGTGAGCGCAGCAGCAGACTCGATAGCACGCCGGCGGGAAACGAGACGAGGTTGATCGGCATGACATGCACCGTGAAGCGCTCGCGCAGCCAAAGTATGTCGGCGGGGGTGAGCGGCCACTCATCGACCGTGTGGGCCGAGCGCACGAAATGGTGGAAAGCGAGTGTGAGGGGGTGGCTCATGGGCTCCATGAAGACCATGCGACCACCCGGGGTGAGATTGCGCTCATAGAGCCTCGGGAGGACCTCGCGGAAATCGAGATGGTGCAAGATCGAGCGGCCCACGATCAGGTCGAAGCGACCCTCGATGGGGGCTTCGGCGCCATGCACCGCAAAGGAGACATCCTGGAGCCCGCGGCATTCCTCACGGGCCTGGTGGACCTCCTGCCCGGAGATGTCAAAGCCGTATACGGACGCGGCGCCCATCGCGTGCAGGCGGCGACTGAGGCCACCCCGGCCGCAGCCGACGTCCATCGCGTGGGCACCCCTGGCGGCGTTGACTAGTAGCGCGTCGAAGCTGCGCTCGCCCGAGATGGTGTTGGGGCAGGCGAGGACATGCATGACCCGCCGGTGCCAGAGGTCGATGTTCCTCCAGACCTCCCCTTCGTCGTAGCTCTCCGCCTCGCGAACCGCGCGCGAGGTCGAGTCGGTCAGTTCAGACGACCAGAACTCCGAGGTGACCATCGCCCGAAGCTACCAATCCGGGCGTCCCTTTTCGAGCACGGCCGGCGGCGGGCACAAAGGAAGACCGCGATTCCAACCTATCGGCACATTGTGCATATGGGCAAAAAATGGGAGACAAA
>JBOGYB010000407.1:0-2394 GCA_050696555.1 Solirubrobacteraceae bacterium
GCGTCCACCTGCCCGCGCACCCCGCGCGGAAGGCCCGGCGCGAACATGTAGGCGGAGCGGCGCATCATCGCCCCGCCGGCGAGCACATTCTCGGAGACCGCGTACTCGAGGAAGCCCGCGGGTGCCCACACCGGCACGCCACCGCTGCGCACATCCTCCTCGGAGACGACCCCCTTCACGCCACCGAAGTGGTCGACGTGGGAGTGGGTGTAGATCACCGCGCTCACCTCCCGCTCCCCGCGGTGGGCGCGGTAGAGGGCTAGCGCAGCTTGCGCGCACTCCCGCGAGATGAGGGGGTCGATCACGATCACTCCCCGCTCCCCCTCCACGAGGGTCATGTTGGAGAGGTCATACCCCCGCACCTGATAGATCGAGGGCGCCACTTCGAACAGCCCGTGCATGCCGTTGAGCTGCGCCATCCGCCACAGACTCGGGTGCACCGTGTCGGGGGCCTCGTCGGGGCACTCGCCGTCGGACGGACCGGACGAGCCTGCGGCATCGTGCGAGGTCACGAACGCGTAGCTGTCCATGTCCCATACTGCGCGCCCCTTCTCGTCGCGCACCACGAGGCTAGGGGCGGTCGCGATCAGTCCCCGTCGCGCATCCTCGAAGTCCTCGCGATCTTCGAACGGCAACTCCGCCATCGCGGCTTCGTGCAAGGAACGGGTGTGCTCGCTGGCCGGGCCGGGATCGCTCATGGCGCTCCGCCCGCAAGCGCATGCCGCTGGGTGGGATGGGTCGGCTGTTCGAAGGGTGAGGGTATTGTGCCGCGACTATGCCAAATGCCTACGACGGCACCACACTCGCACGCGGTGAGGACGGCTACGAGCAGGCGAGGCGCGCGGCGGCGTGGAACGCCCGCACTCCCCCACGCCACCCGGAGCGGATCGTGCTCGCCGAAAGCGAGAGCGACATCGTGAAGGCGGTGCGTGAGGCACTCGAGCATGACATGAAGGTGGGGGTACGTCGCCGTGCGCTACCCAAACGGCTCCCACAGGCGCTAGCCACGCACTGCGCGGAGGAGTACGCCAACCTCGGGGCGCTGCTACCGGAGTTGTTTGGGCGGTTTGGTCCGAAACTGCGCGTTTGACCACATGCTGCTCTACGACTCGCAGATCTCAGGCAATTGCTACAAGGTGCGACTGTTGCTGGCTCAACTCGGCTCCGATTACGAGCGGCAAGAGGTGAATGTCCTCGACCGCTCGAATCGCAGCGAGCTCCTCGGAGATCTCAACCCCGCGCTACGGGTACCAACGCTCTTGCTGGATGACGGCCGGTCGCTGGGGGAGTCCAACGCCATCCTCTGGTACCTCGCCAGGGATAGCCAATATCTCCCCCCGGAGGATTTCGAGTGCGCCAAGGTGTTGCAGTGGCTGTTCTTCGAGCAGTACAGCCACGAGCCGTACATAGCCGTCGTTAGGTTCTTGGTGGCCATCGTCAAGACGCCGCCCGCACAAGAGGAGCTACACGCGAAGCGCAAGGGGGGGTACGAGGCACTCGACGCCATGGAGCGTTGCCTCGCAAGGAATCCGTTCCTGACCGGCGACCGCTACACCATTGCTGACATCGCCCTCTACGCCTACACGCACGTGGCTGACGAGGGCGGCTTCGACCTCTCCGCGCATCCAGCGATTCGTTCGTGGCTCGCACGTGTAGCCGACCAGCCACGGCACGTGCCGATCACGGCTTGACGACCCAGCGCGGCAGAGGACGGGGAGTTCGACTTGAAGGTGTGCCCGGCGAGACCGAAGCGTCGCTACGGATGACCGGGCATCTGCGGGCGTAGTGCGCTTTGCGCTACGCTAAACCGGATGGCGACAGCTCCTCAGCCAGTATCGCTGCGTCTCGGTCGCGACGGACTGAACGCGCTGGACGAAATCGCCCAGAGGCGCGGCTTGAGCCGTGCCGAGGCCGCGCGCCAGGCGATCGCTGAGACGGCCGCGCGCGAGCGTCGACGAGGCGGGCTGGCCGCCGAGGCTCGTCGCCTGATGGAGAACGAGGACTACGTGCGAGAAGCGAGCGAGGTCGCCAATCTAATGGAGCATCTGCGTGATCCGCGGTGATGTGCATCGCATCAAGCTTCCGAGCAGGCGCAGCCACGTCCAGCAGGGACGCCGCTATGCGGTGATCGTCCAAGCAGACGATCTGCTCGCGCTCTCCACGGTCGTCATCTGTCCGACATCGCGCTCGGCGTTCTCGGCCACCTTCCACCCGGAGGTCACGATCGCCGACCAGCCGACGCAGGTGCTCTGCGAGATGGTCGGCGCGGTTGATGCCCGGGCTCTGGGCGAGCGTGTCGGGCACCTCGCACGGGAGGAATTGCGCACAGTCGAGGACGCTTTGCTGTTGGTGTTGGACCTCGCGTGACACGGGTCCAGCGGAAGTGGGATGGGG
>JBOGYB010000408.1:0-2393 GCA_050696555.1 Solirubrobacteraceae bacterium
CCCTCCATCTATCTCGTCCAAACAGACGAGCGCCACCACCCAGACGCTCAGACGTTCCGCCCCGAGCGCTTCCTCGACACCCGCCCCGACGCCACCACATGGCTCCCTTTCGGGGGCGGACGCCGACGCTGCGTTGGCGCTGCATTTGCCCTACTCGAGATACGAACCATCCTTCAAGTCGTGCTAGCCCGCCGCTGCCTGAGAGCACCCAACCCCGACGCAGAACAACCCGTTCTGCGTGGCGTCACCTTCGTACCAAAGCACGACGCCTTCATGGAACTGCCCCAAGGGCAACCCAACCCGAGAATCAAGAGACTGCCCAGGACGCTATAGCCTCAAAGGCCGCATAATCCAGAATGCGAACGTGTGCGGTCGGGATGAAGTCTCGTGTGCGGTCCGTGTGCGGTCAGCTCCAGAGTCGAGTACGGCGGATAGCCAGCCCCGATCGACCGTGAGGGCCGAGACTTCAGCCCCAGAGCCAAACCCTGCCCTCTCAAGAGGCCCCTAGCATCCCCCTGAGTCCAACAGCAACTAAATCGGGGCGCCGAGATTTGAACTCGGGACCTCACCGACCCGAACGGTGCGCGCTACCAGGCTGCGCCACGCCCCGACGCAGGGGTCAGTATCCCACACCAAACGCCCGCGCCCAGCCACCCCACGTCGGGGCTGCTGTCGCCAGGTGCCTGCCGGCGGTATCGTCGCCACCGTGCCCTGCTCCCTTACCGACGCGATCGCCGAGCTCAACCGCCTGCTCGAACCCCAAGCCTTCCGCGACTACTGCCCCAACGGACTCCAGGTCCCTGGACGGGAAGAGGTCTCAAAGGTAGTCACCGGCGTATCCGCGAGCGCGGAGCTGTTCGAGCGAGCCGTTGCCACAAAAGCCGACCTCATCGTGGTCCATCACGGCCTCTTCTGGGGCTCCACCCCCACTGCGATCGACCCACCGATGAAGCGTCGCCTCGAGCTCCTCTTCGACGCCGACATCTCTCTCGCCGCCTACCACCTCCCGCTCGACGCCCACCCGGAGGTGGGCAACAACGCGCTCATCGCCCGCTCCCTCGGCGCGGAGGAGCTGCAACCTTTCGCCCTCCATCAGTCCCGCACCATTGGCTTCCTTGCGCGCTTTCCCGGAGAGGGGATCCCCGCCGAGGAGCTCTTCGGGCGTGTAGGGAAGCTCACCGCCCGCGACCCTTTGGTGTTCGACGCCGGCCCTCCCCTCGTTCGCACGCTCGCGATCGTCTCGGGCGCCGGCTCCGACTATCTGGCGGACGCGGTACTCGCGGGCGCCGACGCCTTCGTCACCGGTGAGCCCTCAGAGCGCGTGATGACCCACGCACGGGAGTCCTCGATCCACTTCCTCGCGGCAGGTCACTACGCAACCGAGACATTCGGCGTCAACCGTCTCGGCACGTATCTCGCCGATCTCTTCAACGTCACGCACGAGTTCATCGACGTCCCCAATCCCATCTGAGATTCCCCGCGTCGTAGCGCCACCCCCGCTGGACGCAGGGCACGCGGTACCCCTCAAATCATCGAATACTCCCCGCAACATGCGGGAATAAACCGTTGATGGCATCCGCTAACGCCGGTATACGTAGGTATAGGCGGACCCTACGATTGGAGGACTCCACGATGCCCAATCATCTCACCCCCACTGAGCTCGCGCGCGAAGCCAAACTGGGGCGTAGAGAAGTGCTCTCGAAGTGTCTCGAGAACGGTGTGCCCATCTTCCAGGGTCGCATCGACAAGAGCCTGTTCATGGCCACCGTCAGGCACCCCACCCCCAAGCAGAGAGTTACCCCCGCGAAGACCTAACCCGCCGCGCGCCACCGACGCGCCCCTTACCGCGCTATCTGAGCGTCGCACTGTGCGACGGTAGCCTCGTGTCCGTGGCTCCCTGCGCCCAAACCCCCTAAGATTCCTAGGGTCCATAGGGGTAATCGAGGAGGAGAGCCGTTCATGGAGGCCAGCGCCACACAGTCCACCACGGGCTCGCAAACTATCGCCGACCTGATCTCGCGCTCGGCCGCCGAGCGGCCCAACCACGTCGCCGTCCGCTACAAGCACAACGGCACCTGGCACGACGTCACCTACAAGCAGGTGGCCGACATCGTCGAGGAGATCGCCCTCGGCCTGATCGACCTCTCCATCGGAGCGGGGGAGCGCGTATGCATCCTCGCCAACACCCGCCCCGAGTGGTCGTATGCCGACATGGCCATCACCTCTATGGGCGGAGTGGTGGTGCCCATCTACCAAACCAACTCCCCCGAGGAGTGCCTGTGGGTGATCTCCGACTCGGGTGCCTCCGCCATCGTCTGCGAGAACGATTCCCAGCTCGCCAAGATCGCCGAGGTCCGCGATCACCTACCCAACCTGAAGACCATCATCATGAT
>JBOGYB010000409.1:0-2390 GCA_050696555.1 Solirubrobacteraceae bacterium
GGCGTGGGAGATGATGATGGTCAGGCCCTCGAAGGCAAACAGCGTTCCCAGCGTGGTGATGAACGAGTTGACCCCCACAATCGCGGTGAAGAAGCCATTGATCACACCCACCCCAGCCGCCGCTATCAGCGCGATGATCACACCTGGTACCAGCGGGACGCCACCATTGTGCAGCTCGTAGAACAGGAACGGAGTGAATAGGTAGACCGCTCCGATAGAGAGGTCGATCTCACCATTGATCATCAGGAAGACCTCACCCGCCGCGAGGATCGCGAACGGCGCGAAGTAGGGCAGCAGCGTCTTGAAGTTCTCCGTCGTGAAGAACGTGTCGGTGCTCGCGGCGAAATAGATCGCCACGATGATCGTGACGACGATGATGCTTCCCTCGCGCAGCGTCAAGAAGCGCTTGAACAGCCCGAGGACGTCCTGCCCAGCAGTCCGGCCGCGACGACGCGCCGGAGTGCCGGTCGCCGGAGCCGGGTCGCCGGAGGCTGAGACACCTGTCGTGCTCGCCATCGTCACCAGTCCCAAGGTGAAGGGATCGATCGAAACGCTAGGCTGCCGCCGCGACCGCTTTCACTTCCGAGGAGGTCCCCTCGTAGCGCGTCTTGGTCTTGTTGTACGGAATCACCGTGGTCTTGTCTAGGAACTTCAGGCCGGTGTTGGTGTCGGCAAACCCGGTGAGCGACCCCGAGACCTTGTAGAGGAACAGCTGCTGAACGGGAAGGAACCCCTGCAGGTAGGGCTGTTGATCAATGGTGAAGTTGATCTGACCAGCCGCCAACAAGCGCTGGGTGACTTCCGTCAGGTCAAAGCCGCCCGCCTTGACGCCCTTGCCGGGTAGCCCGTACTTCTGCATGACCTGGGCGACACTCTGGGTACTGCCGCCGTCGACGGCGAACATGCCCTTGGTGTTCGGATGGCCAACCCAGTAGGCGTCGATAGTGGACAGCTCACCCGGGACGGCCGCACCGGTGGCAATCGTGTGGACCGTAATCGGCTTACCCGACGCCTTGATCGCCTTGGTCGCCCCGTCGATGCGCGGCTGGATGTTCGCGGCGCCGGGGGTGGCGATGAACAGAGCCACGTCTCCGGAGGGAACGAGTTCGACTATGCGTTCGCCCATCTTTTCACCGGCCTTCATCAGGTCCTGGCCGATGTAGGCCTCACGCGCGTTCCCTTCCGCGTCGGCGTTGTAGGCAACCACCGGGATACCTGCCGAGATCGCCGCACGCACCGGCTGGTTGAACGCGTGAAGGTCGATCAGCGACACGGCGATCCCGCTGGCACCGCTCGTGACAGCGCTGTTCAGGGCATTGACCATCTCGTTGACGTTGCTGTTTTCAGACCCCGTCCACTGGTAGGAGCAGCCAAAGAGCTTGCACGCGTCGGCGGCCCCATACTGCGTGGGAACGAAGAATGGATTCGTGGTCACGTGGTTGACGAACACGAATTTGTAGTTGGGGTGCGAGCCGAAGACGGCCTCGCTGCCATTGCCGGCGGCGGCACTGGAGCCACCTCCTTTGCCGCAGGCGGCCAGTATGCTGCTCGCCGAGCCGGCAGCTATACCGGTGAGGGCGGTGCGACGTAGGAAGGCACGGCGGTCAAAGCTTCGTTGTCCTGTCTCTGAGCCCCCGAAGCTCTCCAGTCGCCGCGTGAGCTCGTCGATCTGATCTATCTGTGGCATCTATCTCCTCCTCTATGGAGGCTGCGTCGGGCGACGCAGCGCCCATCATTACTTTTCCCCCACGAATCCATTCGTATTCAGGGACTTTGCGAGGAGCGGTCTATCTTCAGGACATGGCTTTGGCATCTGCCAGCCCACAGCCCCCGGCCGACCAGCCGGATATCGCACAGAGCGCAAGGCGCAGTCAGCATCGGCAGGGGAGCGAGCAGCTCGAGGTTTACGGACCTCTTTGCATCCAGCGACACGTCAAGGACGACGGCCGTGGCTTGATCGTCTACGCACGACGCGAGCAGGGCGGGCAATGAGCGAACAGCGCTTCAACGAGTTGCGTGGGGAGGAGGTCGTGTACGCGATCCACCGGCAGGACCGCACCTTCCTTCCCTCTGAGGATCGCTGCCCGCTGTGCCCAACGCCGGCCGACCCGCGATCCGAGGGCGCCCCAGAGACGGAGATCCCTTTGCCTGCCTTTGAGATCGCCGTCTTCGACAACCTGTATCCCACTTTTCGAGCGCCACGGGGAGCAGCGGAGGTGATCGTGTACACCGACAGCCACCAGGGCTCCTTCGGCACACTGGCGCCAGAGCGAGCGGAGTCGCTGATGTGGGTTTGGCGCCACCGCTACGAGGAGCTCGGCGCAAGAGACGATGTGCAGTACGTGCTCATCTTCGAGAACCGGGGAGTGGAGGTGGGCGCAACCCTGCAC
>JBOGYB010000410.1:0-2385 GCA_050696555.1 Solirubrobacteraceae bacterium
AGGACATACGGGTCGTCGGCCAGGGCGGTGACGGTGGCACCGTGGACATCGGCATGGCGTGCCTCTCGGGGATGTTCGAGCGCAACGACGACGTGCTCTACATCTGTTACGACAACGAGGCATACATGAACACCGGCGTGCAGCGCTCTGGCGCTACGCCGCCGGCCGCGCGCACGAGCACCACGCAGGCTGTCGGACCCGAGCCGGGCAACGTTTTTGGGCAGGGCAAGAGCGCGCCTTTGATCGCGATGGCGCACGAGATCCCGTACGTCGCGACCGCTACCGTCGCCGAGCTGCGCGACCTGGAGGCGAAGGTCCAGAGGGCGATGGAGATCCGCGGCGCACGCTACCTGCACGTGTTCGTCCCCTGCCCGCTTGGCTGGGGCAGCGCGTCGAAGGACACGATCAGGATCGCCCGCCTGGCGAAGGAGTCGGGCATCTTCCCTGTGTTCGAGGCACGCGACGGCGAGGTGACAGGCGTCTCTGAGATTCGCCGGCAGGTGCCCGTCGAGGAGTACCTGCGCCCGCAGCGCCGTTTTGCGCATTTGTTTGAGCCCGAGCTTCGCAGCGAGACGATCGCCCGAATCCAGGCGGGCGCCGACCGCAACATCCGCCGCTTCGGCCTCTTGGGCGATCGTCCCGGTCTCGGGGGATCGTCGGGAGCCCCGTCAACTTGGTCGGCGTGCTGGTGAGCGCTGATGGATAAGCCGTTTGCGATCACTCTCGACGTCGGCTCGAGCTTGGCGAACAAGACGGGCTCTTGGCGAGAGGAGCGCCCGGTGTATGTCCACCGGCTGCCACCGTGCAACCACGCCTGCCCCGCCGGGGAGAACATCCAGCGGTGGCTCTACCACGCTGAGTCCGGCGACTACGAGACCGCGTGGCGCGAGCTCGTCAAGGACAACCCGCTGCCCGCCGTGATGGGCCGCGTCTGCTACCACCCCTGCGAGAGCGCCTGCAACCGGGCGCAGGTCGATGACGCTGTGGGCATCCACGGAGTCGAGCGCTTCCTCGGCGACGAGGCGATCCGCCAGGGCTGGCAGCTCACCGCGCAGAGCGAGCCGACAGGCAAGCGCGTGCTCGTCGTCGGCGCCGGCCCCTCCGGGCTGTCCGCCGCATACCACCTGACACGCCTTGGGCACAAGGTCACGATCCGAGAGGCCGGGCCGATCGCCGGCGGCATGATGCGCTTCGGCATCCCCACCTACCGCCTGCCACGCGATGTCCTGGATGCCGAGGTGCAGCGCATTCTCGACCTTGGCGTGGAGATCGAGCTGAACGCGAAGGTGACGAGCATCCTCGATGCGATGTCCGATGGCGCCTTTGACGCTGCGTTCCTGGCCGTCGGCGCGCATATCGGCAAGCGCGCATACATTCCTGCCGGGGAGGCTGCGCACATCCTCGACGCCGTCTCACTACTGCGCAGCATGGAGGGCGAGGAGCGCCCGCTGCTAGGCCGGCGCGTCGTGGTCTACGGCGGCGGAGACACGGCGATGGATGTCGCGCGCACAGCCAAGCGCCTGGGTGCGAGCGAGGCGATTGTCGTGTACCGACGCACACGCGAGCGGATGCCCGCGCACGACTTCGAGGTCGAGGAAGCGCTTGAGGAGGGCGTGATGATGAAGTGGCTCTCCACGATCAAGCACGCCGATCAGGGCAAGCTGCTGCTCGAGAAGATGGAGCTGGACGAGGAGGGCTTCCCGCAGCCGACAGGCGAGACCGAGGAACTCGAGGCTGACTCGCTCGTGCTCGCGCTCGGCCAGGAGGCCGACCTCTCACTACTCGATGGTGTGCCGGGCCTGGAGGTTGAGGATGGTGTCGTGCAGGTCAACGCGGGCATGATGACCGGGCATCCGGGCATCTTCGCCGGTGGGGATATGGTGCCCGCCGAGCGCACCGTCACCGTCGGTGTCGGCCACGGCAAGCAGGCCGCTCGCAACATCGACGCTTGGCTGCGCGGCAGCGAGTTCGAGCACCCTCCAGTGCCCGAGCTCGCGACCTTCGACGCGCTGAACACGTGGTACTACTCGGACGCACCGAAGACCGTCGCACCCCATCTCGACACTATCCGCCGACAGTCCACATTCGAGGAGGTCACGCAGGGCCTTGACGAGAGCAATGCGCTGTTCGAGGCTCGTCGTTGTCTGAGTTGCGGTAACTGCTTTGGCTGTGACAACTGCTACGGCGTGTGCCCCGACAACGCGGTCCTGAAGGTCGACGAGGCGGATGGCTACGCGTTCGACCTGGACTACTGCAAGGGCTGCGGGATCTGTGTCACCGAGTGCCCCTGCGGCGCGATCGAGATGATTCCCGAGGAGACATGACCATCCAGGCCGCGCGTGTGTGATTGATCTTCACTGCCATATCCTGCCGGCGCTTGATGAC
>JBOGYB010000411.1:0-2379 GCA_050696555.1 Solirubrobacteraceae bacterium
TGCTCGGGGACGCGGTTGAGGTGACGTTCGAAGTCCCCGATCACTCCATGCACACGCAGCCCCGGGTACTCGCTTGTGAGCTCTTGCGCGCAATCGCGCACCATGCTCTCAGTGACATCCACCGGGATGTACAGCTTGAGCGTCCCCGCACGGTGCAGCGCGTCGAGCAGCACCCTGGTCTTCGAAGCTGTCCCCGAGCCCAGCTCCACGAGCTCGGCTGCCGCGGTTGTGCTCGCCAGTTGCTCGGCCGAATCCTCCAAGATCGAGCGCTCGGTGCGCGTCGGGTAGTACTCGGGGAGAGCGCAGATGCGGTCGAACAGCTCCGCTCCGCGTGCGTCGTAGAAATGCTTCGGCGGGATTTCCTTGAAAGGTTGGGTAAGCCCGTCGAGCACGTCCTCCGCCAGCGAGCGCTCCTGTCCCTCGTGCAGGTAGGAATCGATCGTGATCGCGCTCTCCGGAGCGGTGACGGGCTCCATCAGCTCACATCCCGCGCAAGCCGAACCCCGGCAAATATCTGGCTGCGTATCGGGAGGTCCCAGTTGCGAAACGTCAACGTCCTCACGCGTGAGCTGGTGGCCCACGAGCCGCCCCTCAGCACGCGGTAGTCCTCGCCGAAGAACACTTCCGAGTACTCACGGTAGGGGTGCGCCACAAAGCCGGGATACCCATCGAAGTGGGTGCTGGTCCACTCCCACACCTCTCCCACCCCGGAGAGCAGCCCGGCGGTGGCCGCCTTCTCCCACTCGGCCTCGGTGGGAAGTCGCGCACCTGAAGCCTTGGCGAACTCATCCGCCTCGAACCAGTTCACGTGACAGACAGTCGCGTCGGGGTCGTCTGCCGATCTCGCGGCGCCATGGACGCGTGTCCACTCGGCGTTGGTCACGGGGCGGCGCGCTATCTCGAACGCCGGCACGTCAACCGTGTGGCGTGGGCGCTCGTTGTCGTAGGCGAACCCCTCGGGCCCGGCGCCCATCTCGAAAGGACCTGACGGCACCTCGATCCAAATGCCTTCCCGATCTTCGGTTTGGGTGGCGCCCGCGTTGGTGCTCTCGCCCCCGTGCGTCCCCAAACGTGGCTCGCCCGCGGGCAGCAAGCCGGCGAGCGCCATCGTCTGGCGCATCGTCTCGGTGTGCTGCAGCTCATGACGCAACACCAGCTCGTAGATCGTTCCGTCGCCAACGCCTCTCCTCGCAAGCGCCTTGGCGCTGCGGGCGCGTACCTGCTCCATGTATGTCCTCGCATCGCGTGGCCCCAGCAACTCGATCTCGCCCCTCACCATCCGGGGTGTCTCGAACGCGTCGTAAACCTCCGCAAGGTCCGGCCTCGAGAGGTCCAGTCCTCCGTGGCGGTGCGCGAGCCAAAGATCCTCATACGCCGCTATGTGCGCAAGGTCCCACACCAGCGGGCTCATGATGGGGGAGAGCACACTGCTCAACTCCTCCTCGCGCAGGTGCCCGACGAGTCCCAGCGTCTGTTCTCTGACGGTGTCGAGCGCCGCCAGCGCCTCCTCCGGTGTGGCCGGGAGGTGGTGTCGGGGAGCGATGGGGTCGCAGTGAGCGATCGTAGCCATAGCTTCGCCCGACTCACTGTAGTGGCTCTTCTGGCCTGTGCGGAGTTTTCTGTGTTCACCTCACCTGAACTCTGCTGGTGGCCGTTAGTGTGGTGGCCGTCGTCGAGAGGCGCGTGGGAGGACTCCTTACGGGGTCATCGCCTCCGCTGCCTCGAGCGCCGGGCCGTAAGTGGGATCGCGCAGTAGCGACTGACGGATACCCTCGCCGAGAATCCCGCTCTCTCCACGGGAGGCACCGAGAATCGTCCATTCGTGTTCCCTCCCGCTCTCATCCCTCTCGCGCGCTCGCAACCCACCAGGGCCACGCTTAAGCCCGATGCGTCGTCCGTCCGCGGTGGCGATCGCGACGCTCTCGAGACCCCTCACCTCCTGCTCGGGTGCCTGCTCGAGGCGGACCGCGACAGACCCGGCGCGGGTGGTGCCCGTGAGCACTCCGTTGTTCGCGCTCAGCCTGCCCATCTCCCATCCCAGACGCGATCCCAGCCAGCCGACGAGCAGCATCGCCGCCACCGTGGAGTCGGGATGGTGGCGTACCGCCACCGTTTCGATTCGCTGAAGCTCCGCTCGCATCGCCGGTGAGTCGAAAGCCGACGCAACCCGCTCGCGCCAGGGTGTGCCGCGCAGCCAGGCGAGGTCCACCACATAGGCGCGCCCGCGCAGCTTGCAGGCGCGCCCGATCGCATCGCGCCACGAGGGGTCGTCCAGCGAGTCGACGAGTACGGTCTGGGCGAGCTCCAGCAGGGCGTCCACCGCCTCGGGGTGGCCGTGGGGAGACCAGAGCAAAGTCACAAGGTCGGTCACCACGAGCG
>JBOGYB010000412.1:0-2377 GCA_050696555.1 Solirubrobacteraceae bacterium
CCCCTTGGCTATGCGCAGGCGCTGCGAGCCTTTGATCAACTCGGGGTTGCGGCGCTCGGACGGGGTCATCGAAAGGATGATCGCCTGCAGGCGATCGAACTCGCGCTCGTCGACCTTGAGGTTTCTCAGCTGGTGGCCGCCGAGGCCGGGGATCATCCCCAGCACCGACTGGAGCGGCCCGAGCTTGCGTACCTGGCGCAGCTGGTCGAGGAAGTCGTCGAGCCCGAACTGCGAGGTGCGGATCTTGCGCTCCAGCTCCTTCGCCTGATCGTCGTCGAGCTGGCGCTCGGCCTTCTCGATCAGCGTCATCACGTCGCCCATCCCGAGGATCCGCTGCGCGATACGGTCGGGGTGGAAACGTTCGAACTGGTCGAGCTTCTCTCCGGTGGAGGCAAACAGGATCGGCTTGCCCGTCACCGCCTTCACCGACAACGCCGCGCCCCCGCGCGCGTCGCCGTCGAGCTTGCTCATCACCACCCCGTCGAACTGCACCGCCTCGGCGAACTGCTCGGCCACATTCACCGCGTCCTGGCCGGTCATCGCATCCACCACCAGCAGCACATCCTGTGGCTTCACCGCGTCGCGAATGTCGACGAGCTCCCCCATCAACTCCTCGTCCACGTGCAACCGGCCGCTCGTATCCACGATCAACACGTCCTTGCCCTCGCTACGTGCGCGATCGAGTGCCCACTTCGCGATCTCTACGGGGTCGCGATCTGTGCCTTGCTCGTATACATCCGCGCCGGCCTGCGTCCCCACCTTCACGAGCTGGTCCACCGCCGCCGGGCGATACACGTCGCACGCCGCCACCGCCACCGAGGAGGAGTGCTCCTCACGCAGATACTTCGCGAGCTTCGCCGTCGCTGTCGTCTTGCCCGAGCCTTGAAGACCGGCCATCAGGATCACGGTCGGCGGACTTGGGGCGAAGCTCAGGACGTGCTCCCCCTCGTCCGTCTCACCGGGGGGTGGGCCGGCGGTGGGCGGGCCTCCCATCAATTTGGTGAGCTCCTCCGCCACGATCTTCACGATCTGCTGACCGGGGTTGAGCTTGCCCACGATCTCCGCTCCCTCGCAACGCTCCCTCACATCGCTCGTGAACTGCTTGACCACCTTGAAGTTCACGTCCGCCTCGAGTAGTGCGAGGCGGATCTCGCGCATCGTCTGCTCGACGTCCTTGTCGGTGAGCGTCCCCCGCCCGCGTACGTCGCCAAGCGTCGCCTGGAGCTTCTCTGCGAGCGAGTCGAACATCAGTTGCCCAATTCTGACAGCCGCACCGTGGCTGTCAGGAGGGGTCCGGCGCGGAAGGCCTCTCGCCCGCGCGACGCGTTAGCGCCTCGCCGATCCCGCCGAACGCCTCCGCGAACTCGGAAGGAATCACGAACACCTTGTTCGCGTCCCCTTCGGCGAGCGACGGGAGCATCTGCAGGTATTCGTAACTGAGAAGCTCCCGTGAGGGCTTGCCCTCGTGGATCGCTTTGAACACCGTGTCGATCGCCTTCGCTTCGCCCTCGGCACGTAGAACGGCCGCTTGCCGGTCACCCTCGGCGCGCAGCACCACAGCCTGCTGCTGACCTTCGGCGGTAAGCACCTGCGCCTGCTTCTCGCCTTCTGCTGTCAAGATCGCCGCGCGGCGGTCACGCTCAGCGCGCATCTGCTTCTCCATCGCCGCCCTGATGTCCTGTGGCGGATCAACCGACTTGATCTCCACGCGGTTGATCCGTATCCCCCACTTGCCGGTCGCCTCGTCCAGCACCACACGAAGCTGAGTGTTGACGCTCTCACGGGCGGTGAGCGTGTCCTCCAGGGTGAGCCCACCGATCACGTTACGCAGCGTCGTGACGGTCAGCTGCTCGATCGCTTGCAACGGGTTCGCCACTTCGTATGTCGCTGACTTTGGGTCGGTGATCGTGAAGTAGAGAACCGTTTCGATCGCCACCACCACGTTGTCTTCGGTGATCACCGACTGCGGCGAGAAGTTCACCACCTGCTCGCGTAGGTCCACGAGCGGCTTCACCCGGTCGATGAACGGGGTGACGATCGTGAGACCGGGCTCGAGCGTGCGGCTGTAGCGCCCGAGCCGCTCCACCACACCCGCGCGCGCCTGCGGGATCACACGAATGGTGCGCGCCGCCACCACCAGCACGAACAGCACAACAACAGCCAAGACGATGAGAGCAGCCATCGGGGTCGATCCTTTCCTTCGGTTCCCTAGCTATCGCACAGTGTCTCAGTGCGCGAGGGAGACCGTCGCCACGACGAAGCATCGGAATCCGGCTAATGCATGACAAGCGCGGTTGCGCCACGTATTTCGACCACTTCGACACGTTCACCCGGGTCGAACACCTGGTCTTCGTCGAAGCTACGGGCGGTCCACACC
>JBOGYB010000413.1:0-2374 GCA_050696555.1 Solirubrobacteraceae bacterium
ACCCGACGCGGTCTCGCACGACATCGCCGTGCGGCGCATGATGGTGGAGTATGGGGAGTATTTCTGGAAAGACGGCTGGGGCCCCCTTTACAGTGTTCTTGGAGGAAATCCCTTGGCCGCGATGCCCTCGTTGCACTTCGCCACATCGATGATGGCCGCCCAGCTGCTTGCAGAGACTGGGCCGGTGGCCGGTGCCCTGGGATGGGGCTATGCCGCGACACTCGGTTTCGCACTTGTGTATCTGGGAGAGCACTACGTCGTGGATCTATTGGCGGGCGCCGCGCTCACTACCGCAGTGCGGCGGGTTGGGCCGCTCACCTCTCCGGTCCTCACTTGCTTCGGGAGGGCTGTCGCCGAGCTGGGGGCGGTAGCGCAGGGATGAGCATCGAAGGTCTCCAACCTCCGGAGCCTGTCGATGAGGAGATGCCGCGTGTGCAGGTCACGCGGCGCGGCATGTTGCTTTTCGGCCTGTTCGTGTTGGCCGCACTGGCGTTTCTCTATTTCGTGCTGCCTCAGCTCGGTGGGGTCAGGGATAGCTGGGACAGATTGAACGACGGCAACTCATGGTGGATCGCGGTGGCCGTGTTGCTCCAGGTGGCGGCAATGGGGAGCTATATCGCGATTTTCCAAGGCGTTCATGTGCCGCCTGGATCGCGCATCACCTACCGCGAGAGCTACCTCATCACGATGGCCGGCCTGGCCGCAACCCGACTGTTCGCCTCCGGCGGAGCAGGTGGGGTGGCCGTGACGGCGTGGGCCCTTCGCCGCTCCGGTATGCGCCGCAGAGAGGTAGCCGAGCGGATGATCGCCTTCTTGGTGCTCATGTACGGCGTCTACATGGTGGCGTTGATTGTGTGTGGGGTGGGGTTGTACACGGGAGTGTTCGACGGCCCGCATCCGTTTGCGATCACGATCGGCCCCGCCATCGTCGCCGCCATCGCGATCTTGCTTGTGCTCGGCGTGGCGTTTGTGCCGAGGGATCTAGAGCGTCGCTTCAAAAGCGATCGTGCCCCGGTGCGGTGGCTGCGCGGTCTGGCGACCGGTTCGGCGTCGGCATCGGGTGGTGTGCGATATGCGGCCCACAAGCTGCGCCATCCCGACCTGGCGATGCTCGGGACGGTGGCGTGGTGGGGGCTCAACATCGCCGTGCTCTACGCTGCCTTTCGCGCTTTCGGGCAGGCGCCCCCGACCGCTGTTCTCGTTCAGGCGTTCTTCGTTGGGATGCTCGCCAACCTGCTGCCGCTTCCGGGCGGTATCGGCGGTGTGGATGGCGGCATGATCGGGGCGTTCGCGGCGTTCGGAGTGAACAGCAGCCTCGCGATCGTCGCTGTGCTCGTGTACAGGCTGCTCTCCTTCTGGCTACCCTCGATCCCGGGGGCGGTCGCCTATTTCCAACTGCGCCGCACGGTCAACCGCTGGAATAGCTATACTATACAAAGTAAAGCGACACAGCCCGTGGGTTGGACACCGGCGCCGGGTGAACTGGAGGCGAGCAGGTGAGCAAGGTCGAGAACACGATCATCATTGGTAGTGGACCGGCGGGATACACCGCCGCTCTGTATACCTCGCGCGCCAATCTATCCCCCCTCGTGGTTGAGGGTTTCGCTTGGGGGGGGCTGCTCCAGCAGACGACCGACGTGGAGAACTATCCCGGCTTCCCCGAGGGGATCATGGGTCCTGAGCTGATGACCAAGCTGCGTGAGCAGGCCGAGCGTTTCGGTGCCACGCTGCTCACAGATCAAGTCGAGAAGGTGGAGCTCTCAGGCGAGGTCGGTGGGGTTCACAAGGTGTGGGTGGGCGAGGAAGAACATCGTGCGCGCACGGTGATCCTTGCGATGGGAGCTGAGCACAAGAAGCTATGTGTGCCTGGTGAGGACGAGCTGAGCGGACGGGGCGTGAGCTATTGCGCGACCTGCGATGCCGCCTTCTTCCGCAACGCCCAAACGATCATCGTGGGCGGCGGAGACTCCGCGATGGAGGAGGCGATCTTCCTCTCGAAGTTTGCGAGCAAGGTGACTGTGGTTCACCGCCGTGCCGAGTTCCGGGCATCCAAGATCATGCTCGACCGCGCCCGTGCGCAAGAGAACATCGAGCTGCTCACGCCCTATACGGTCGAGAGCTTCGAGCCGGGGGAGAGCGGTGCGTTGAGCGTCGCCAAGCTGGTTAATGCAGAGAGTGGCGAGCGCCGCGAGATCCCGATCACCGGCGCCTTCATCGCAATCGGTCACGAGCCGCAATCTGCTCTGGTGGAGGGGCAGATGGATCTCGACGAGAACGGATACGTGAAGGTGGATGGGCGCTCGACTCGCACCAACAAGCCGGGCGTGTTCGCCGCCGGCGATCTGGTCGACCATACCTACCGGCAGGCCATCAC
>JBOGYB010000414.1:0-2367 GCA_050696555.1 Solirubrobacteraceae bacterium
GTTCGGTGATCGTCCAGAACTCCTCCGGTGAGGCCCAGGCGATCCGCGACGCTTCCCCCGAGCCGCCGCAGACGGTGGAGAGCTGGTGCCAGCCGCGCCCGTTCCAGAAGAACAGCCCGGTGGGCACCACGGCGTTGCCCTCGACGCTCAAAAGGCCCTCGTTGGGGGCCAGGAACTGCATGTCGTCGGGGGTCCCGAGGGGAGCCTTGAAGCGCGCCCCCGCGGGGGGCAGCGGTTGTTCCAGGCGCCACGTCGCTTCGCCCTGCGCGACGGCCGAGCCGACGAGGGCAATCGCCGTGGCGACGGCGACCCCGACCAGCAGAGTCCCGGTCGCCCGCCTTTTCAAGGCCCGTGCCCCGGGTCCCGCTCGGGTGCTCTGCGGCCACGCACGCCGTCGAGGTCGCGTAGGTCGATCTCCCGCACGGTGGAGAGCACCGCGTCGAGCGCCACACCGGAGAGGGTCTCCTGCTCGAGCAGCGCGTTGGCGGTCTCCTCGACGGCCTGCCAGTTACGGTCGAGGATCGCCGCCGCCTTCGCCTCGGCGTCACCAACGAGCCGCTCCACTTCGCGGTCGATCAAATCGAGCGTGGAGGGCCCGACCGAGCCGAGGTCTTGCAACGATGCGCCGAGGAATACCTCTCCCCCCTTCTCACCGATCGTCACGGGACCGAGCGCGTCGGACATGCCGTAGGAGGTGACCATCGTGCGGGCGAGGCTGGTGGCGGCATGGAGGTCATCGCTTACACCCGTCGAGAGCCGTCCGAAGGCGATCCGCTCGCCGGCGGTGCCGGAGACGATCACGATCAGCTGCTGCTGGAGGTCGTCCTCGGACTGGATCAGCTGGTCGCGGTCGGTGAGCATGTGGGCAGCGGTGCCGAGCGTGCGTCCGCGCGCGACGATCGAGAGCTTGCGAGAGGAGGTGGCCTGCCCGAGCGCGTCCGCCACAACCGCATGGGCGGCCTCGTGGATCGAGATCAGCCAGCGCTCCTCGCGGCTGAGGATGTGCTTCTTGGCGGGACCCGCCACGACACGGTCGATCGCCTCCTCGAGGGTTGCGTGGTCGATCAGTTCGCTGCCGCCGCGCACGCTGAGTAGCGCGGCCTCGTTGATCACGTTGGCGAGCTCAGCGCCCGAGAAGCCGGGGGTCATCTGTGCGATCTCCTCGAGCGAGGCGTCATGGGCCATCGGGCGCTTGTCGCCGTGCAGGCGCAGGATCTCCAGGCGCCCGTGGACGTCGGGGACGTCGATAGTGACCTGGCGGTCGAAGCGTCCCGGGCGCAACAGCGCGGGGTCGAGGATGTCGGGGCGGTTGGTGGCCCCCATCACCACAAGCCCACCGTCGCCGGAGAAGCCGTCCATCTCCACGAGCAGCGCATTGAGGGTCTGCTCGCGCTCGTCGTTACCTTGGCCGATGCCCGCGCCGCGCTTGCGCCCCGCGGCGTCGAACTCGTCGATGAAGATGATCGCGGGGGCCGCCTTGCGGGCCTTGCGAAAGAGGTCGCGCACGCGCGCCGCGCCAACCCCCACGAGCGACTCCACGAAATCGGAGCCCGACAGCGAGAAGAAGGACGCGTCGGCCTCGCCTGCGACCGCCTTGGCGAGCAGTGTCTTGCCGGTGCCCGGGGGACCGACGAGCAGCACGCCCTTGGGGGCGGCGGCGCCGACCGCCAGGTACTTGGAGGGGTCGGCGAGGTAGTCGCGGATCTCCCTGAGCTCTGCCACCGCATCGCCCGCCCCCGCCACGTCGTTGAAGGTGACGCGATGGGTGGTGCCCTTGCCTTTGCGCTTCCCCTTGCCCGTGAACTCGGAGAAGCCGGCGATCCCACCGGCGCCGCCGTCGGCGCCGAAGCGCATGAACAGCGCGAACAGGCACACGAGCAACACGATGGGGATCAGGAACTGCACGAGAATCGCACGCGGGGCCTTGCCCGCCTGCTGGTTGACGGTCACCACCGTGCCCGCGTGGGAGAGACTCTGTAGAAGCTGTTGTGTTTGCACACCCGAGGCGGGGTATGCGGCCCAATATTCGCCGCTGGGAGGACCAACTGTTGCCGGCGGGACCGTGGTGCCTGTCGGCGCCTTGAGGGTGATCTCCACGCGGCTGTCGTGGTCGAGCAGCGTCGCGGTGGCGATCTGGCCGTTCTGGGCCAACTCGAGCACACGGCTGATCGGCAGCTGCGAGCCGCGGCTGGACGGCCCGATCGCGCCAAGCAGGGAGAAGAAGGTGACAAGCAGCGCCACCGAGGCGACGACGAGGAACAGCGCGATCTTGTCGCGGAGGACGATCCGTCGTGCGTTCACGGCGAACGCCCCGAGCGTCACAAGCGCGGGGTTGCGCTTCTGGGCGAGACCGGAGCGGACCTGCGC
>JBOGYB010000415.1:0-2359 GCA_050696555.1 Solirubrobacteraceae bacterium
CCGCGAGCTGGCGGCCGAGGAACACAAGTCAGTGGCCCGGAGTTGGTCGTTGCGGGACGCCACACAAGGATGGGTAGCCGAGCGCAAGGTCGACAAGGAACTCAAACGGACCACGCTGGCCGGATATGAGCTGATGTTCGAGCGGCTCTACCGCGACCTTGGCCCGGATACCCTATTGACGGCGTTCGAGGACGGCCGTCTACAGGACTACTTCCGGGACTTCAAGGCTTACAGGGCCATCGGCGGCCAAGACCGCCGAGAAAAGCACAGGCTGAAGGCAGGAACGTCCAGCAGGTCCAGATCGATCGGTGGGCGGCCCGGCCACCCGGGAGTGTCCCGATCGAGGTCGCGACTAAGCAGGAGGCCGTCCAGCTCGCCGACACCCTCCCCGGTACTTGGGCTCACCTACGCTGCGGTGTCTACCGCGTGCTTCCCCTCGGTGCCCAGCGCACCAAGACCGTCACCAGCGCAGAAGCACATGCCCTCAAGCAACAGGGCTGGGACGTTCAGCGGCGAACACGCAGCCAATGGGTGCTAGTCGCGCCAGCTGCGGCGCAGACACGCAACGAGTATCGCGACATCCTCGGCGCGTGCTTCAACTACGCGGTGAGGCAACGCTGGATCACCCACAATCCGCTCGCCCAAGTGCGAAGGATCAGCAAGCGTGCAGACCGCGAACGCGTGCTACGCCGCGAGGACTTCTACAACCCCCAAGAAGTCCAGCAGCTCCTCGCTCATGCTCCCACGGTGCTCGAGGAAGCCTTCTGGCTCTGCGGCGCCCATGCAGGACTCCGGCTCTCTGGCGAGGCGCTCGGCCTGAAATGGGGAGCCGTCGACTTTCACGCCAAGCTCATCCGCCCCTACGACAACTGGGTCCGTGGGGCCCCCGACACCACCAAGACCGCTAATGCCCACCCGATCCCGATGACCCCTCAGCTGTCATTGGCGCTGCAGCGGCTACGCGAGCGTGACTACGCCATCGGCGACGAAGACTACGTGTTCGCGACCGCGCTGCAACCTGACAAGCCCGCTGCCGACAAGCCGCTACGCGAAACGTTCCAGGCGGCTCGGGAGGCAGCTGGGCTGAAGCCGATCAAGATGTACAACCTCCGGCATTCGTTCGGCACGACCCTCGCCGCCAACAACATCAACATCCGGACTATTCAGGCGCTCATGCGCCACACTCGCATCACGACCACCGAACAGTACCTCGCCTACCAACCCCAACCACAACTCAACATGCAAATCACACAAGCGCTGGAACCAGGCGCAGACCACGGTCGCTTCACCAGTTCTGGGACATCACCGACGTGACGAACTCCGCTGGCGTAATGATCGGGATGCCATGGAACACGCCGAGCGTCAGCAGGTGCCCGTCGCCTGAGACGATGTAGTCGACATCTGCATCGACAGCAGCCTCGAGAACACGGTTGTCGCTCTCGTCCTCCACGACGGCGAACACGCTGAGCGGCTCAATGACGACACTGGACATCTCGACGAGATCCGCGAGTCTCGAACCGTCGGGGATCGCGTTGGCGAGCTTTGGATATGCCAGCACCCGGCGAAGCTCTGCCATCAAGGGCGAGCTCGTCACCAGCAGCAGCTCGCCGGCGAGCACCGCCTCGATGATTCGTGCCGGGGCGCCCGACCAGCCGATCCCTGAGACGATGACGTTGGAGTCGAGGACCGCGCGGCGGATCACGCGGCCGCTCGCGCAGCCTGGATGGCCTCATCAACGACCGAGACATCAAGGCCAGCGGATGCGACGCTCGCACGAACTTCAGCGAGCCTTGCCTGCAACTCCTCGCGCGCGATCCTGCGGCGCAGGTCAAGCAGCTCGTCGTACTCGGCCGGGCTGATAAGCACCGCCAGGGCCTGCCCACGCCGCGTCAAGACAATCGCCTCGTCATCAGCCGCGATCTTGTCGGCGAGCTGTCCAAGCCTCGCGCGGGCCTTATCGACACCAATCATACGCTCCACTATGATCTCCTATCGGTCTACCGTACCGTAAACCTTACCGCGAAAGGACCACGCGCAGTAGCACCGTGTCGCGATCAGGCACATGCAGATCCACTTCCAGCGATGACCTGCCGCTCGACGCCCGAGCGGGTCGAGCCGCTGCTACGGGTCGCTGAGCATCTAGGCGATGAGCCTTACGAGTCCGTCAGACGGGTTCTGGGAACAGCCGCAACGGGAACTATCCGAAGACGGTCATACCGACACCGGGCCGGTAGAGTTGCGGGTACCGCGTGACCATAGGGTACGTTCGAGCCCGTGACGGTGCCCAAGCATGTGGGCGCCTGGAGGGGTTGGACGAGAACGTGCTCAGCCTCTTGCCAAGGGATTGACGACCGGGAGG
>JBOGYB010000416.1:0-2355 GCA_050696555.1 Solirubrobacteraceae bacterium
CACGGGCGTGAATTACGAATGGGCCGCCGGGATCGCACCCTCGCGTTTCTCCGGCGCGAACCTCTCGTGGTACTTCTGGAACACCGTCAATTTCCAGCTATACGCGCCGCTGTTCGCGTTCGCGCTGGTCGGGGCGGTGTGGATGGGTATCGGGTTCCTGCGCCGGCGAGCAGTCAGCCCGTTTGCCTGGGAGCTCGCGGTGGGCACCGTGGTGGGGTGGTTCGCGATCACGGAGACCTTCGTCCACGATATCCGCTACAGCATGCCGCTGCTGCTCTATCTCGCGGTGTTCGGCAGCTACTGGATCGTGCGCCTGGGGCGATACCCCCGCTACATCGCCACGGGAGCGCTCGTGCTACTCGTGATCGCCAACACACTCGGGACCAGCTTTGGCGTCGGGGGGGTCGTGTCGAAGACCGTGCCAGGCACGAACGTGGCGCTGCTCGAGCGACCGGGGGTCGTGACGCTGTACTCGAACGCCGGCTTCCTCGTGTCCGGACCGCAACGCGACGGCGACGTGTTGGGGTTGCTGCGCGCGCTCAAGGCACAGGAAACGCATGTGATCGCATGGGTAGTCGAAATCGGCGCCAGCAAGGAACTACCGGAATCGCGCTACTTCACCGAAGGCGGACTGATGGCGCTGACGCGGATCGCCGGTCTGAAGTCGGGGACGGAAGTACCGCTCGAAAACAACAGCGAAACCGCGATCCTCGGTCACGGGGCGCTCTTACCGGGCGAGCCCCCACCTTGCGTGAAGCTCAACGACGGGAGCGGTGTGTGGGTGCAGTTAGGCGACCCCGAGCAAGCGCTCAAGGGTGGTATCGGCGCGTGGGTGCAATCAGCCCGCTCCCCACGGACGATCCAGGATTACTGCCCGTTTCGCGACCCCCAGACCTACTCGGCATCCGGCTAGCGCAAAGCCCGCGGCCGCGCTCAAAGCCGCTCAAGCACCGCGCGCGTAGCCTGCTCGGTGATCGCGTCTCCGCCCAGGTCGGGCGTGCGCAGACCATCGGCGAGCGCGCGCTCCACCGCCGCCTCCACAGCGGCGGCCTCGCTCTCCAAGCCCAGACCGTGGCGGAGCATCAGCGCGGCCGAGAGGAACATGGCAAGCGGATTTGCGATCCCACGCCCGGCGATGTCCGGGGCCGAGCCGTGAACGGGCTCGAACAGGCCCCTGCAAACCATTCGATCCCCATCCCCCGTCCCGGGGGATGGGGTGTGTGTCGGAGGGGCTCCAAGCGAGGCGCTCGGAAGCATCCCGATCGAGCCGGTGATCATCGCCGCCTCATCGGAGAGGATGTCGCCGAACATGTTCTCGGTGAGGATCACGTCGAAATGCTTCGGCGCGGACACGAGCTGCATAGCCGCATTGTCGACCAGCACGTGCTCCAACTCGACATGGGGAAACTCGCGCGAGTGGACTTCGGTCACGACCTCACGCCACAGCCGCGAGGTCTCGAGCACATTGGCCTTATCCACGCTCGACACCCTCGAGCGAGCGGCAGCGAAGGCAGTGCGGGCGATCCGCTCGATCTCCTCGGTTGAGTAGGCGCACACATCGGAGGCGTGGGTCTCTGTGCGGGTCTTCGCCCCGAAGTAGATCCCCCCGGTGAGCTCGCGCACGACGAGCAGGTCGGTGCCCTCGATGCGCTCCCGGCGCAGCGGCGAGGCTTCATATAGAGCCGGCAGGGGCTTGACGGGACGCAGGTTGGCGTACAGCCCAAGCCCCTTGCGCAGCCCCAACAGCCCCTGCTCGGGCCGCGGGGCGTGCGGGTCGGTGGTGTCCCACTTCGGTCCCCCAACAGCCGCGAGCAGCACCGCGTCGGATGCGCGACAGGCGGCAAGCGTCTCGTCGGTGAGCGCCGTGCCATGCAGGTCGATCGAAGCCCCCCCGAAGGGGTGTGACTCGAACTCGAACTCCCCCACCGCGCGCAGCACCTCGAGCGAGGGGGCAAGGATCTCCGGGCCGATCCCGTCGCCGGGAAGGGTGACGATGCGATGTGCCATGTGTCTCCTGTGAGGACGTTGGTGGGCGATGACCCGTTTTGGGCTTGCGTGCGGCGATCCTGACAGCTACAGCGCGGTGGTGAGCGGGCCGGACCGCTCACGATCATGCTCGTAGACGGCTATCGCGTCTCTTTGGGTGAGTGTGGCCCCGATGTCGTCGAGCCCCTCGAGCAGCCGCCGGCGGATCTCGTGGTCGATTTCGAAGGGAACCTCACGCCCGGCGAAGCGCACCTCTTGCGTGGTGAGGTCGATGACCCCCTCCCCCGCGCGCGCCAGCGCGTGGCAGTCCTCTTCTGAGAGCACCACCGGCAGCAGCCCGACCTTCGTGCAGTTGGAGTAGAAGATGTC
>JBOGYB010000417.1:0-2351 GCA_050696555.1 Solirubrobacteraceae bacterium
GGCGAGATGCGTCCGCTTTGGGGGGATTTGCACAAGCTCACGATGCCGGTCACGATCCTCGTGGGGGAGCGCGACACGAAGTTCCACACGCTCGGGCGACGCATGGAGGAGCTGCTCCCGCAGGCGACGTTCACGCTTGTGCCCGGGGGGCATGTGCTGCCGCTCGAGAGCCCTGCGGCCGTTGCTGAAGCGATCGTGTAAACCACCAACCTAGGGTCGGGTTTGCGCTCACCGCACGCTCCAGGCACGACGCGGGGTCGCGAGCCCCGTGGGTGCAATCCATCGGTCGCACGAGCCGTCGCGAGATCGAGCAGCGAGCTGGTTTTACAGCGGCTCGACGCCCAACCCCGGTGCATCGGGCACAGCGATCTCACCACGCACCGGGGCTAGCGGGTTCGCGATTCCCTCGAACATGCCGAGCGTGGCCAGGCCGCAGGCAGGAAGGGGGCCGCGTGAGGCGAGCGCCGCGGCAACGTGCATCCCTGCGGCTACGCCCAACGGGCCGTCGAGCGTGGAGGCAACATACGGCTCTGCTCCCGAGGCTCGCACGAGTGCCGCCGCCGCGAGCAAGCCCGCGATGCCCCCGCAGCGGGAGATCTTCAAGCACACCGCGTCCGCCACCCCCGCGGTAAGCGCACCGTGCTCGGCGGCGGTCTCGTCGATCGACACCCTGGTTGCCACGCGCTCGCGCACCTCCCGCACCGCCGCCAACCCGTGCACGGGCTCCTCCACCAGCTCCAACCCGCACGCGGCGAGCGCTTCGATGTTGGCCACCGCTTCCTCGACATCCCACGTGCCGTTGGCGTCGATACGCAAAGCCACCTTCCCACCAGCCACCGCCCGCACAGCCGCCAGCCGTCCCGCGTCGTCGCCGATCCCCACCTTCACCTTCAGGCAATCAAAGCCCTCCTCCACGGCGGCTCGCGCCTGCTCCCCCGCCCCGGCGCGGTCCAACGCGGAGAGGGTGGCGTTCACGCGCACCCCCCTTGCGGGTGCGTCGGTGATGAGCGCCGCCACCGGCTTTCCCATGCGCCGTCCCGCGCGATCCCACAACGCGAGGTCAATCGCGGCGAACGCCTCGGGAAGGTCATCCACGCGGCGGCACGCATCCACGATCTCCGCGCCGTTCATGGTGGAGCTCGCGTCCTCCACCACCGGACGGTAGTGCTCCAGCGCCTGCTCCACCCGCTCGATGCTCACCCCGTCGTAGGGCTCGAGTGGGGTGGCTTCCCCGTACCCCCTCAACCCGTCCGAGTCGGTGAGCGACACCGCCAGCAGCTCGCGATCCCTCACCGTGCCGAACGAAGTCTCGAGTGGCTCCCGCAGGCGCAGGGAGTGACGGTGAACGGTGAGCTTCAAACCGGATCACCCTCCTCGCTTTGGAGTGCGAGGGCAGAGGGGGGAGAGTCGCTTCAGGACCCGATCCCTCCGCTCGAGAGGATGCCGGCGGAGAACAGCAAGCAGAACACCAACTGCAGCATCCCGGCCTTTGCGAGGGCGCTGTTGAGTGTGGGGCCGTCCACCCTCGTCCTCACGACCTTCACGAGTGGGACGGCGAGCGGGATCGCTAGCCAGGGGAGCAGCAGCCAGGCGGTCATCGACCCGAGCACCCAGGGCAGCGGGGCGAGCACGAACGCGCCACCCACCATCGCCGCGTAGAGCACCCGTGTGCGCTCTCTCCCCAGGCGTACCGCCAGCGTGCGCTTACCCGCACGGCGGTCGGTGTCGAGGTCGCGCACGTTGTTCACCACGAGGATCGCGCTCGCCAGCAACCCCACCGGGACCGCACACGCGAAGGCCTCCCAGGGGAGCTCCTGCACCTGTACGAAATAGGACCCGGTGACCGCCACCACCCCGAAGAAGAGGAACACGAACAGCTCACCCAAACCCTCGTACCCGTAGGGACGGGGCCCCCCGGTGTAGAGCACTCCCGCGAGGATCGACGCGCCCCCCACCGCGATCAGCTCCCACCCGGCGACCGCCACGAGGTACACCCCGCACAGCACCGCCAACCCGAAGGTGACGTATGTCGCAAACAGCACCCTCCCGGGTGGGACCAACCCGCCGGCAGTCACCCTCACCGGCCCGAGGCGGTCCTCGGTGTCGGCGCCGCGCCGCGCGTCGGAGTAGTCGTTGGACAGGTTGGTTCCCACCTGGATGAAGATCGCCCCGAGCAGCGCCGCGACGAACGCCAGCGGGTGAAAGTGTCCCGCGCCGAGTGCCAGGGAGGTGCCAACGAGCACGGGCGCCACCGCCGCGGGGAGCGTACGCAGGCGGGCAGCCATCACCCAGATGTGCACGGTGCTCAACGCCCGCTCGGCGGCGGGGTTGCGGGTGAGGCTATCCAGGGA
>JBOGYB010000418.1:0-2349 GCA_050696555.1 Solirubrobacteraceae bacterium
GTTGAGGAGGATCCCGTCACGTGCTTGGACGATACCGCCTTGCGGTGAGGCAACTGCGGCTCTTGCCGGTGTGGAGATATCTATTTTTGGGGGGACTCGCGCGCGTGCGCGGAGATAGCCTTACTTCGCGTGCGCGCACGCGAGTCCCCCTCTGTGCGGTATTCGTCCTTGCCGCTCTCGGGTCGTTCACGGGGTGCGGCTCGTCGTCTCCCTCCACCGGAGCCCCCTCGCCGGCGAGTGGCTCCGAGCGTCCCGCGGCGGCGCCCCTCGCCCACCCCACCCATGCCACGTTGATCCTCGACTTCACGCCCAACGCGGTGCACGCCGGCATCTACCGCGCGCTGGCGGCGGGGTATTACAAGCGCGAGAACATCGACCTGAAGGTCGTCCAACCCACCTCCACCCAGGACACCCTGAAGCTGATCGACGCCGGTCGCGCCCAGTTCGGTCTCGCCGACGGCAGCGACGTCGCCTCGCTGATCGCCAAGGGTGGGGATGCCCAGGCGGTGATGGCACTCGTCCAGCGTCCCCTCGGTGGGCTCATCGCGCTCGCCTCCGAGCATCTGCGCTCTCCTGCCGACCTCGCCGGCAAGAGCGTGGGGGTCACGGGCGTGCCCTCCGACCTGGCTGTGCTTGACACCGAGCTACGCCACGCAGGCGTGAACCCCTCCCGCGTGAAAGTGGTGACGGTTGGCTTCAACGGCGCCCAAGCACTCGTGGCGGGAAGGATTGCCGCCTTCACGGGTTTCATCCCCGACGACGGCGTGGCGCTCCAGGTGAGCGGTCATCCCATCACAGCATTCGCGCTCGACAGCCAGGGCGGTCCCGCCTACCCGGGCTTGGTGGCTTTCACCACACGCAAGCTCATCGCGGGAGATCCGCGGCTCGTGCGCGACTTCCTTGCTGCCACCGTCCACGGCTACGAAGACACCCTGGCGCAGCCCCAGGAGAGCTTGACTGCCCTGGAGCACGCCAACCCAACGCTCCCACGCAAGCTCACGGCCGCGTCGCTCAACGCCTACCTCCCCCTTTTCGCCCCTCCGCACGACGGATCTTTCGGGGTCATCCAAGCCCCCAACGTCCGCGCGATGTCCAGTTGGATGGCAGCAGCAGGACTGATCGACGCCCCACTTGCCCCAGCGCGTTACGGCACAAACGCGTTTCTGCCGTAGTCCGCCCCACCATACCTCGCTTTATCTTGACAACAGAGATACGCTATGTATCGGATGAGGGTGTTGGTTACAGGGGCAAGCGGCCTTGTCGGGTCGAACGTAGTCGCCGCTGCCACGCGGCAGAACTGGGATGTGCTCGGCTGCTTCTACGAGCACCCGGTGGAGCTCGACGGCGCACACACCCTCCCGCTCGACATCGCCGACCGCAAAGCCTGTGTGGAGGCCACGATGGAGTGGGAGCCGGACGTCATCGTCCACGCCGCCCCCAGTCCCTCCCTCACGCGTTTCGAGTGCGACCCTCTACTCCCCCAGCTCGACTTCGTCGGCGCCGAGCACACCCTTGCCGCTGCCCGTGCCGTCCGTGCGCGCTACGTGCTCGTCTCTTGCGATTCGGTCCATAGCGGCCATATCCCTCCTGGGATGCGCTTCGACGAGGTGGATCTCCCCAATCCAGTCAACGCCTATGGCCGCTCCAAGCTCGCCTGCGAGGAAGCCGTCATGCGCTCGAACGTAAGATGGCTCATCACCCGTCCGGGAGAGGTGTACGGGGTCAACGCATCCCGCTCGAGCTCCGTCTCGGGTTTGCCTGCAAGCAAAGACAAGACCACGAGCGTGTGGGCCCGCTCGGGGTCGGCGCTGAAGCTGGTCAAGCGAATGCGCAACCGTGCTCCCATCCCCACCCCCGACGGGCTGTGGCGGACACCCACCTACGCGCGCGACTACGCCCTGCGCCTGTGCGAGCTGATCGCCCAGGGCTGTGAAGGGATCTACAACATGGGGGGTCCCTCCTCGCTCACCACACGCGAGTGGGTCAGGTTGCTGGCGGACGAGTTCTCCTGTCCGGGAGAGCTCGTCCGCGAAGGCACCACGAGCGCCTTTTTGAGTGCCTGCGGGGAGGATCCTCGCGTGCGGATTCCCTCCAATATCGCCCTCTCCGACGCCAAGGTACGCGCCGCGATCGGGGTGGCAGCGACCTCCCCTGAGAGGGGGGTGCGGTCGATGCGCGAGCAACTAAGCCCCCTGCTCGTGCCTGCCGGGGTCGATGCGCGCTAGTCTGCGCCACTGCCTACCTACCCAATCGAAAGGAAGCACTCCATGAACAAGAGCCAGCTTGTCGAGGCGATCGCCGCCGACAGCGGTCTCTCCAAGGCGGATGCAGGACGCGCGGTCGAGTCGT
>JBOGYB010000419.1:0-2347 GCA_050696555.1 Solirubrobacteraceae bacterium
GCGCGTGTGAGCGCCACACGGTCGCCTCCGAGCACGCCCGCCCAGCCATAACGGAAGCCGACGAACTCGTGCTCCCCCGACTGCTCCCCGCGACGCACGATCGCGCGGATGACCGCGTTGAGCCCGGGGCAATCGCCCCCACCTGTGAGCACCCCGACGCGCACTACGAGTCGAGGCCCTCCAAGGGTAGGGCCACCACACGGTCCACCGCGAGCCGGCGATCACCAGGGTCGATCATGACCGTATCCCACTGCGGAACTTCGGCGTAGCTGGAGCTGAGCACCGTGATCCCGGCTTTGTCGAGCAGCCTGGAGACGGCGCCGCTCGCGCCCAATCCGAAGATCGCGAGCGGACAGTCCTCGGGGGTGACGATCGTGATGGACACCACCACATCGTTTTCATATGCCCGCTTTGCGGTCATCAAAGCAATCTCATAGATCGGCAGCTGCCAGGCCCTCCGCGCGGGCACCACGAACGCGAGGCGTTTCACGTAGCCGTCTTCCAGGTCCTGAAGTAGACCGTGCAGGATGTCGTCAGGTTGTGAGGGTCGATCGTGTGGGCGTGGGTAAAGCGCGTGTGGGATACGCGCCCCGAGCGCGAGCAGGGGGGAAGCATTTGACATTAGGCGAGCTTATGAGAGACGTACGGGCGTGGCAGCCGAGGAAGTCCGCCTCTTACCTGCAGAGAACTACCGAGTGGGAATCAACTGACCACGGCTACACGGATTCCATCGCCGAGCCGGATGCATCCTTTAAGGCTCACCCCGAATCCCTGTGAATGATTGGTCGCAACGAGCGGGGACTCAGGGGTTTGCCGCGGCAAATACGTGATTTTGCCCGCTGGGCAGAAATCACTTACGTGCTTAGCGTTGCAGCATGATCTTTTTTCTCCGCCTCGCGCCCGTGCCTGACTCGGAGCAAAACGCAACAGCGAGCGGCCCGATCAGCATCGTGCTCGCCGACGACCATGCTGCGATGCGCCAGAGCCTGCGCATGCTTCTCGATGGCGAAGCCGACCTCATCGTGCTCGCCGAAACCGACAGCCTGCAGTCCGTGGCTGGTCACGTACGCGCTCACCATCCCGACGTGCTGGTACTCGATCTCGGTATGCCTGACCACGGGCTGGGTATCGAGGCACTGACCCGTTTGAGCCGGGAGGCGCGGGGTACGCACATCGTGGTGCTCACGATGAATGACGACCCTGCGTTCGCGCGGCGGGTACTTGACAACGGGGCAATCGGGCTCGTACTGAAGGAGCTGGCAGACTCCGATCTCCCCGAGGCGGTGCGTGCCGCCTCGCGTAGCAGACGCTACGTCAGCCCCTTGCTTGCCGCCAAGCTCACCGGCAAGACGGCCGACGGCGACAACCTCACCCCCCGCGAGCGCGAGGTGCTGAGGTTGATCGCGCTGGGACACACAAGCGTGGAGATCGCCGGGAAGCTGGGGCTCTCCCCGCGCACCATCGAGACCCACCGCGCGCGCATCCACCGCAAGTTGAACCTCGACACCCGCGCGGAACTTGTGAGCTATGCCCTGCGACACGATCTCCTGGAACTGTGAGGCGCGATGGAGAGAGACACGCGGAGCTTTGACAGGCCAGGAGGGTCAGACGCGCGGTTGAAGTTGGCGCGCATCGGTGCTTCTGTGCGACAACGCACGCCCGTGATGGAGTTCTTCCGCTGTCGTGGTTGCGGCGAGACGATCGGGGTGTATGAGCCGCTCGTCGCATACGACGGGAACGGCACGCGCACTACCTCGCGCGCGGCGGAGCCGCAGTTGAGAGCAACCGCCGCCGCCTACTACCACCGCGATTGCTATGTCACAGAGGAGTCCGATCGCCAAATGGCTTCTAGCAGCTGAGGTTGGACACTCGCGCTTAGTCGCCGGTGAGCAGCTTCGCGGCTCGCTTCAAGCGTGGCCCCATCTCTTTGACGAGTCGACTGACTGTGTAGGCGGAGGAGGGAACGGTGAGGTCGATGGCAAGCGGATGCTCGCTGCGAGGCCGCGGCACAAGCGCGGCGATCGAGCGCGACCCCAGCCGGTGCTCTTCGTCGCTCACCACCACTCCCCGCGGGCTGACCTGGTCGAGCTCCGCCGTGAGCTTCCTGCGGTCGACGATAGTGCTGGGAGTGTGTCGCTCGAGCTTCAGACCGGCGAGCAGCTCCCGTTGCTCGGCGTTGGAGAGGCTGGCAAGCAGCACCTTGCCCAGCGCGGTGCAGTAGACGGGCACGCTTGCGCCCACACCGAGCCCCGCGTCGATCGCATACTGCCCAGGGCGGTGGCCGAGCAGGCGGTGGACGTAGATCACCCGTTCCCCATCGAGGACACCCATGCTGACCGTGTGGCCG
>JBOGYB010000420.1:0-2334 GCA_050696555.1 Solirubrobacteraceae bacterium
GAGCGCCGCGCGAGCGAGCGCTCGCCTGCCGAGGAGTTCGTGCCACTAAGCGCGGAAGTGGCGCCGCAGATGACGCTGTTCGGACCGGCACCCACCGTGAAGGCGAGCAAGGCGACCGAGCCGCCCCCGGCCGAGAGCGCCCCAGCTGCAGCGTTTGAGCGTAGGGCGAGCCTGCGTGAGGAACGCCGTCGTCTCGTGGCGGATCTCGCCAAGCGCGCCGGAAGCAACCACCGTGAGATCAACGCATGGGTGAACCGCACCATCGGGGTACAACGGGTGGAGGCGGCGAGCATCGAGCAGTTGGAGCGCTCTGTACACGCGCTCGTGCGCGAGCTAACCCGCCACAGCCGCCGCGCTGCGTCGGGCTAACGGCAGCAAACGTAAACTCCCTGGACGGGACGAGTCGCTATGTCATCTCGGAGTAGACGGGCTCGCCGGCGCCTTGCTCATGCTCACTGACAGCCGCCGCTGCTGCCGCCGCCTGCGGCTGCACCACAGTGACCGCGACGACTATGCCGGCGAGCACGAGCGCAGCGGCGATCCAGAACGCGAGGTGGTACCCACCGGTGAGCGCCGCGGCCGTCGATTCGCCCTTGGCGAGGAGCTTGTTGGTGTGAGACGCCGACATGGTGGCGAGCACCGCCAGCCCTAGCGCTCCTCCGACCTGGGCCGTGGTGTTCACGAGCCCCGAGGCGAGACCGGCATCAGCGGGAGTGGCACCCGACATCGCGACCCCCATCAGCGCGGGGAAGCACACGCCGGCACCGATGCCGAGCAACACCATCGAGGGGAGCACGTCAGTGAGGTAGTCGGCGTGAACAGGCGCAAGCGCGAACAGCCCCAGCGCAAGCGCGATCAGAGCGAGTCCTGGCGGCAATAGGGTCTTCGCACCGAAGCGGGTGATGAGCGGCTCGGAGAAGCGGATCGACATCGACCCCATCGCGATCGTGACAGGCAAGAAGGCAAGGCCGATCTCAAGCGCGTCGTAGCCGAGCACCCTACGCAGGTAGAGCGCGCCGAGGAAGAACAGGCCGAACATCCCTGCTACTGAGAGCACCTGGATCAGGTTCGCGCCGGTGACGTTGCGGGAGCGGAAGATGCGCAATGGGATGAGAGGATGGCCTGCCGTGGCCTCCCGCGCGACGAATGCCCCCAGCAGTACGAGCGAGACGGCGCCCAGGCCCAGCGTGCGACCGGAGCCCCAGCCGTAGTCGGCGGCGGGCTTGACGATCGTGTAGACACCCAGCATCAGCGAGCTCGTGACGAGCACAGCACCAGGGATGTCGGCCCCTTGCGCAAAGCCGATCCCCCGTTCGCGCTCGAGCAGGCGCGCGGCAAACACGATCGTGGCGATGCCGATAGGGATGTTCACGAAGAAGATCCAGTGCCAGTTGATCGACTGCGTGAGCACCCCTCCCGCGAGCAGCCCCACCGAGCCGCCAGCGGAGGCCACGAAGGCGTAGACGCCGATCGCCTTGGCCTGCTCGCGCGGCTCGGGGAACATCGTGACGATCATGCCGAGCACCACCGCGGAGGTCATCGCCCCGCCGATGCCCTGCACGAAACGCGCGCCCACCAGAAGCGTCTGCGTCCACGCAAGCCCACACATCAGCGAGGAGGCTGTGAAGAGCCCTACGCCGAGCAGGAAGATACGCGAGCGCCCCATCAGGTCGCCGAAGCGTCCTGCCAGCAGCAGCAGGCCGCCAAACGCGATCAGGTAGGCGTTCACCACCCACGCGAGGCTCGATGTGGAGAAGTGCAGATCGTCCTGGATCGAAGGGAGAGCGACGTTCACGACGGTGACGTCGAGCACGATCATCAGCACCCCCACGCACAGCACGTACAGCGCCAACCAGCGCGAGCGGTCGTCTGGATGTTGCGGTTGTGGGTCGCGGGGCGATGTCATCGCGTGCGTCTCCTTGGTCTCCGTTACTTGCATCAGGCCGTCTCCATTCCGGCTCGAACGCCCAGGGTATCCACCGAGCGCGACCCTCTCGTGCTCATTTTGAAAACTAAGACCGCACGAGACGCGAGAACTCATCGCGGCGGGTGAGATCAGCCAGCGAGCCTCACCGAGCCGTCGTCGCCGAGCGTCCAGTGGGGGTTGTGCGCGACCTCCCACGGATGGCCATCGGGGTCGACGAACACACCCGAATAGCCGCCCCAGAAGGTATCGGCGCCCACACGGGGGATGGTAGCTCCCGCCACCTGCGCCTCTGCGAGTACCGCGTCGACCTGTTCGGGCGAGCCTACGTTGTAGGCCAGTGTCACCCCACCCCACCCGCCGCCGTCCCGCACGCCGCTGTCCTCAGCGAGCTTGCCGCGGTCCCACAG
>JBOGYB010000421.1:0-2325 GCA_050696555.1 Solirubrobacteraceae bacterium
GTCCTCCACGGTCACGCTCACGTCGTCCAGGGCCGTGAACGAGCCGAAGCGCTTGGTTGCGTTGTGGACCTCGATCGCCATCACACCACCGTGTCTCTCTGTGTTCGTCGCGCCAGTAGGTTCATGCCGAGCAGAGTCGCGAACGCCAGCAGCGCGAGCACCACTGCGGCGGCGTAGGCGCCCGTCGCGTCGAAGTTCTCGAAGCGGTCCTGTACGTACAACGGCAAGGTCTGTGTTTGGCCCTCCAAGCGTCCGCTAACGATGCTCACCGCGCCAAACTCACCAAGCGCACGGGCCGTGGTGAGGACCACGCCGTAGACGACTCCCCAGCGAATCGCGGGTAGCGTCACCTTCCGGAAGGTTTGCCACGCGCTTGCCCCGAGCGTTGCCGCCACCTGCTCGGCGTCTGTACCCAGCTCGTGCAGCACCGGGATCGTCTCGCGGGCCACAAACGGCAGCGAAACGAACGCTGTCGCGAGCACCATCCCCGGGATCGAGAAGATCACTTGGATGCCGTTCGCGGTGAGCCAGTCGCCAAACCAACCCATTCGTCCGTACACGAGCACGAGCGAGAGCCCCACCACCACCGGAGAGATCGCAAACGGCAGGTCGAGCAGCAACCCAAGCAGCGCTCGCCCGCGAAAGCGACCCCGCTCGATCAGGAGCGCCATCCCGATCCCGAAAACCGTGTTGAGCGGTACCACGATCGCCACCAGCTCCACCGACAGCCAGAAGGCGTGCATCGCGTTGGGCTGGGTCACCGCGTCCCACACCGGCGCCAAGCCGTATTCGAAGGTGCGATAGAAAATCATCGCCACCGGCGCGCCTAGCAGCAGCAGGAGATAACTCAGTGCTACCGCGCGCAACCCCAGTCCTCGCGCGATTGCCCCGCCTGCGTTCTCGCTCTTGTCGGTGCGCGGGCGAGAGGGTCCGGAGAGACGAGTCCTCGCGCCGGGCTGAGCGATCGCAGCACTCTCAGAGGACATGCCGGGACCTCCTGCGCGAGAGCCAGGTCATCGCGGCGAGGACGACCAGCGCAAAGACGAGCAGCACCACCGAAACCGATGCGGCGGCACTCACGTTGTCGTTCTCGACCTGGTTGAAGATGAACACGGAGGCCACCTCGGTCTTGAAAGGGAGGTTGCCGGAGATGAGCACCACCGAGCCGAACTCGCCGAGCGCGCGCGCGAACGAGAGCGCAGCTCCGGAGAGGATCGCCGGGGTGAGGTTGGGTAGCACGATTCGCCGGAACACCGTCCACCTACCCGCCCCGAGCGTGCCCGCGGCTTCCTCCATCGAGCGGTCGAGCTCGATCAGCACCGGCTGCACCGAGCGCACGACAAAGGGGAGCGTGACGAACAGCAGCGCCATTCCCACGGCGGCGCGCGTGAAGGTGATGTCGATGCCCGTTGGCCCTCCCTTGCCGTATAGCGCGAGCAGCACCACGCCGGCGACGATCGTGGGCAACGCAAAGGGCAGGTCGATCAGAGCGTTTACGACGCCCTTGCCGCGAAACTCATCGCGCACGAGTACCCAAGCGATCAGTGTCCCGAAGAGAGCGTTGATGACGACAACGATCGCCGACACCACGAGCGTGAGCTTCAGCGCGGCGACTGCCTCGGGACCGGACACCGACCGCCAAAACGCAGACGCTCCCCCGCTCGCCGTGCTGTCGAGCAGCGCGGCGATGGGGAGCAGAACGACAACCGAGAGGTACACGCCGAGCAGGCCCCCGCCAAGCGCCGTACCCGAGCGCACGCCCGTGAGGCGCCCGCTCGGGGCTTTGCGCTCAGGCAGGCGTCCAAGCACTCGCCTGGACGAGACGGGGCGCTCGAGCGCCTGCGTTGAGCCACCGGCGCTCATTTGGCGGTGGACACCCCCAGCGACTGCTCGATCTTCGTGACTACCCCGGGAGAGCCTTCGGTTTCGAAGAATTCCTTGCCCACCTTCTTCCACCCGCCGAGCGAGTCGATCGTGAAGAGGCCAGTGGGTGTTGGGAACTCACCTGGGGAGGCAACACCTTCGATAACAGGGCGGTAGCCCTTTTCTGCCCAGATCTTCTGGCCGGCCGGGGAGAGCAGATAGTCGACGAACTTCTGCGCCCCCGCGGTATTGCCGTTGTTTACGATGGCGATCGGGTTCTGGATGAGGATCGTGTACTTAGGGATCACGTATTCGATCGACGAGCCCTTCTTCTGATCGGCGATCGCCTCGTCCTCGTAGTCGATCAGAGCGTCCCCTCGTCCGGCGAGGAATGTCTGCAGAGCGTTGCGCGCCGAGCTGTCCTGGCTCACTACGTTGTGAAATAGGGAAGTCAGATAGGCC
>JBOGYB010000422.1:0-2323 GCA_050696555.1 Solirubrobacteraceae bacterium
AAGCGCATCGCGTCGACGGCCGCCCCGTCGGCGGCGATCTTGTCGCCGCGCCCGACCCAACGGGCGGCGGCCAGGGCAGCGGCCTCGGTGACCCGGACGAGCTCCAGCGCGAGGTTGCGATCCGGCCGCGTATCGGCGTCGGGGGTCATCGAGGGAGAAACCTACACGAGCCGACTAGGATCACTGACGATGACCGAGATCGGATTCGTAGGGCTGGGGAAGATGGGCGGCAACATGGTGCACCGTATTCGCCGCGACTCGGGGCACGAAGTCGTTGCGTTCGATTTCGACCAGAGCGCCGTCTCGACCGCTGTGAAGAACGGCGCCCGAGGAGCAAAGTCGCTCGCTGATCTCGTCAAGAAGCTCGAGGCGCCGAGGATCGTGTGGATCATGGTGCCTGCCGGCGACCCCACCGAGCAGACCGTGCAGAAGCTCGCGAAGCTGCTCGAGAAGGGCGACACGATCGTCGACGGGGGCAATTCGAAGTGGACCGACGACAAGCGCCGCTCGAGGGAGCTCTCAAAGCAAGGCATCCACTACATCGACGTGGGCGTCTCAGGCGGGGTGTGGGGCATCGATGTGGGGTACTGCATGATGGTGGGCGGACCGCCTGCCGCGGTGAAGCGCTTGAGCCCGATCCTCGACGTGCTGGCGCCGGCGACGAGCGCCGACAGCGTGGCGGCGATCGGCGAGCGTGGGTGGATGCGCTTCGGGGGATCGGGGGCAGGGCACTACGTGAAGATGGTGCACAACGGTGTGGAGTACGGCCTGATGCAGGCATACGCGGAGGGCTTCGACGTGTTCGATAAGTCCGAGTATGAGCTCGACAACGCGAAGATCGCCCACCTCTGGAACCAGGGCTCGGTGGTGCGCTCGTGGCTGTGCGAACTCGCCGCACGCGCCTTCGAAGCCGATGGCAACGGGTTGGAGGCGATCGAGGGGTACACCGAGGACTCCGGCGAGGGGCGCTGGACGATCGAGGACGCTACCGCCAAAGACGTGCCCACACCGGTGATCACAGCTTCGCTGTACGAGCGGCTCTCCTCGCGCGGCAACGGCGACTTCGCCCACCGGGTGCTGGCGGCGTTGCGCAACCAGTTCGGGGGTCACGCGGTGAAGGCAGCTCCGACTGCGAAGCAACCCATAGCGGCGAAGCCCTCGAACAGCCGCGGGCCGGCCTCCAAGCGGAGCGGCAAGCGCCGGTAGCAGTGTGACGGCCGTGGCTACGACCGAGCCGGAGAACCCGCTCACAGCCGGCTTGGAGCGCTTGCCGGTCGCACCCACCACACTTGTGATCTTCGGGGCGACGGGGGACCTGGCGCGGCGCAAGCTCCTACCGGCGCTCTACAACCTCGCACACGACGGTGCCCTACCCGAGCGCTTTCACCTCGTGGGGGTGGCACGCAGAGAAAAGGAGCACGAGGACTACCGCGAAGAGTGCGAGCAAGCGATCAGGCAGTTCTCGCGCAGAGCGCCCGACGAGGATGTGCTGAAGCGGTTGCTCGAGCACGTGAAGTACATACCGGGAACCTTCGACGACAAGCAGGTCTACGCGAAGCTCGAGAAGACACTTGACGGCTTCGAGCGACACGCGGGGGAGCCACTGGCACGGGCCTTCTACCTCTCGACCGCGCCGGCGTTCTTCCCCGTGATCGTGGAGGCACTGGGCAGTCAGGGCCTCGACCGCCACGAGGGGGCCGAGGTGAGGGTGATCATCGAGAAGCCGTTCGGCACCTCGCTCGAGGAGGCACGCGAGCTCAACCGCCATGTGCTGGGAGTGTTCGAGGAGAGCCAGGTGTTCCGCATCGACCACTACCTGGGCAAGGAGACGGTGCAGAACATGATGGCGTTCCGCTTCGCCAACGGCATGTTCGAGCCGTTGTGGAACCGCAACTACATCGACCAGGTGCAAATAACAGCCGCGGAGGACATCGGGATCGGGACGCGCGCCGGTTACTACGACCACGCCGGAGCACTGCGTGACTTGATCCAGAATCACATGTTGCAGCTGCTCTGCCATGTGGCGATGGAGCCTCCGGTGAGCTTCACCGCCGATGAGGTGCGAAACGAGAAGGTGAAGGTGTTGCAATCGATCGCGCAGCCCATCGAGCCTGAGATCCCGACGATGGCGGTGAGGGCGCAGTACGGGTCGGGGCACTCCGGTGGAGAGGACGTGGCGGGGTACTTGCAAGAGCCCGGCATCCCCTCCGACTCCACCACCGAGACGTTCGCGGCGTTGCGCCTGGAAGTCGACAACTGGCGCTGGGCGGGAGTGCCTTTCTATCTGCGCACGGGCAAGCGACTGGCTCGCAAAGTGACAGAG
>JBOGYB010000423.1:0-2317 GCA_050696555.1 Solirubrobacteraceae bacterium
CCGGCGGCTCTGGTGACGCCAAGGAGATATCGAACCTCATCGTCCCCAACGGAGCCCCCGGCTACGAGCAAGGGACGCCCTACCGCAAGATGGGCTGGAACGCCTCCGACACCCGCCCGCTCACGTTCACCGAATGCCGAGTGCCCGAGGAGAACCTGTTGGGACCGCGGGGACAGGGGTTCAAGCAGTTCCTGCACATCCTCGACATCGGCCGCATCGGGGTGGCGGCGATGGGTGTGGGGCTCGCTCAAGGGGCGCTCGACCAAGCGCTCTCCTATGCCAAGGAGCGCAAGGCGTTCGGCAAGCCGATCTCCAAGTTTCAGGCGATTCAAGCGAAGCTCGCCGACATGTCAACGGAGATCGAGGCGGCAAGGCTGCTGGTGTATAAGGCCGCCCGTGAGAAGGACGCGGGTCGCAACTTCACGCTCACCGCCGCCCAGGCGAAGCTGAAGACCGGGCGCCTCGCGGTGAAGTGCAGCGAGGAGGCGGTGCAGATCCACGGGGGATACGGCTTCATCGAGGAGTACCCCGTGTGTCGTTTTTACCGCGACGCAAAGATCCTCACGATCGGGGAGGGCACCGACGAGGTGCAGCAGATGGTGATAGCCCGCGCCTTGGGCGCCTGAGGCGAGCGCCCCCCAGTGACCCGCGCGAGTCAGTGGCGCGCGAAAACAGCGTTAGCGAGGTTCGAGCACGATGAGCGGGATCTTCCGCTCCGTGCGGCGCCGGTAGGCTTCGTAGCCGCCGTACACCTCCACCGCAAGCTTCCACATGCGGTCGTACTCCTCGGGTGTAGCCTCGCGCGCATGCACGTCGATCGTTTTGGAGCCGATCTGAATCGTCGTGTCGGGGTTCACCTTGAGGTTGTAGTACCACGCCGGGTTCTTCGGGTAGCCGCCCTTGGAGGCGATGAGGATCGTGTTCTCGCCGTCGCGCGCGAACACAAGCGGGGTGGTGCGATGCGTCCCGCTCTTGGCGCCCACGTGGTCGAGCAGCAACATCTCCGGCACACCCGGCACGCGGTGCCCGATCGCCCCGCGCGTCGCGCGGTAGATCTTCGCGTGCCCACCCATCAACTTGGTCAACAACCCCCAGTTGCGGTCCGCCCACTTCAGATAATCGGTCGCCATCGCCGCAGCCTACTCGGTTAGCATCGTGTGACGCACGATGGCCGACAACGACACCGAGCGTCTGCGGGAGCTGATCCGCGACATCCCCGACTTCCCCGAAGCGGGGATCGTGTTCAAGGACATCACTCCGCTGATGGCCGATCCGGAGGCGCTCGCGCTCGCAGTGAAGGGCCTTGCCGACTATGGGCGCCCTCTGAAAGTGGATTGCGTGATCGCCGCCGAGGCGCGCGGTTTCCTGCTCGGGCCGGCGCTGGCGCTTGAGCTCGGCACGGGGTTCGTGCTGGCGCGAAAGCCGGGGAAGCTTCCTTATGAGACAGTGAGCGCGGAGTACCTGCTGGAGTACGGTTCCGACCAACTGGAGCTTCACAGCGACGCGATCGGGAAGGGTGCACGGGTGCTCGTCCATGACGACCTGCTCGCTACAGGCGGCACGGCGGCGGCTTTGTGCGATCTGGTGGAGCAGTTGGGCGGCGAGGTTGCGGGCTGTGGCTTTCTGATCGAGCTGGCGTTCCTTGGCGGACGCGAGCGGCTCGCGCCACACGAGGCGCACACGCTGCTCAGCTACGACTCTTGATCGACACACCTCGCGCTTGCCGGTGTGCCGCTCCGGTCATCGGTGACAGACCTTCAGATTTGCTGTTGCTTCAACAGCGCGGTGGCGGCGCTGGCGGGGTCGAGACGCCGCTCAACCACTTCGTCCAGGAGCCGCTTGAAGTCGGCGTCCTCGCGCAGCTCCTCCTCCAAGCGCCGGCGCATACGGGCGGTGGCGATGGCGAGCACCTCGTTGCGCAGGTTGCGCCCGCGGCGCTCTTGCAGCGTGCCCCGCTCGAGGATGTGCGCACGGTGCTCGTCGAGACGCCCGATCAGCTCGGCGACGCCCTTGCCGTGGGCAGCCTCTGTCTTGACTATCGGCACGCGCCACGCGGGGTGGGTGGGACTCGACTCAGAGCCACCGCTCATATTGGCAAGCGAGAGCACACCGCGGATCTCGCGCACCATCGTGTCGGTGAGTGGATGGTCGGCCTTGTTGATGACGATCACGTCGGGGATCTCCATCACCCCCGCCTTCAATGCCTGGATCGAATCGCCCGAGCCGGGCATCAGCACCAGCACGATCGTGTCGGCGTGGTCGATGATGTCGATCTCCGCCTGACCCACCCCAACGGTCTCCACGAACACGTCCTCCC
>JBOGYB010000424.1:0-2302 GCA_050696555.1 Solirubrobacteraceae bacterium
GTTGTGGGATAGGTTGGTGGGCTGGAGAGGCGCGCTGATGTTGCGAATTGAGAACGTCGTCAAGCACTATCGCGTCGGAGACGGGGAGATCGTGCGCGCGGCGGACGGGGTGTCGCTGATCGTCCCGGGTGGCGAGCTTGTGGCTCTCTACGGCCCAAGCGGGTCTGGGAAGACCACACTGCTGATGCTAATAGCTGGATTGCTGGTGCCCGACAGCGGCAGCGTGACGGTCAACGGACGAGAGATATCGGCACTCTCCGAGCGCGAGCGGGCTCACTACAGGCGCTCAGAGTTGGGGTTCATCCGTCAATCGCTTGACCTGATCCCCGGGGTGCGTGCCGACGACAACGCGGCACTGAAGCTGTTCGCGACGTCGGGAAGGCGGGACGCTCAACGTCAGATTGCCCCATTGCTGGAACGGTTGGGGTTGAACGGGCGTGTGTTACAGCGGGCCGAGCAACTCTCGATGGGGGAGCGTCAGCGGGTGATGATCGCACGGGCGCTCTCCACCGAACCGAGCCTCGTGCTCGCCGACGAGCCCACCGGTAGCTTGGACACCGACCGTGGTAAGGAAGTTCTCATGTTGCTCTCCGAGATGTGTCACGAACGGGGTGTGGGGATGTTGCTTGTAACGCACGACCCGAGAGCGGCCGCGTTCGCAGATCATGTGCACGCGCTGCGGGATGGGCGTCTGGTGGAGTACGAGCCGGAGTCGGTCAACGGGCCCCTCGGCACCCGATGAGCAAAGTGCGCGCCACCGCAGGCGCATGCTTCAGCGGGCTATGAGACTTTCGACGATCTTCTACCTCTACCGCGTGCGGTTGCGTGCGCGGTTCGTCCAGGAGTTGCTCGCCGTGGCAGGGATAGCGGTGGGGGTAGCGCTCCTATTTGCCTCACAGGTGGCGAATACGAGCTTGTCGGGGTCGGTGACACGGATCACAAACGGACTGGTGGGCAGCGCGCGCTTGCAACTGGCTGCGCGCGATCCGCATGGATTCAGCGAAAGCCTGCTCGGCCAAATTGAGCGGCTGCGGGGTGTACGTTCAGCCGTGCCTGTGCTTCAACGCGATGCGGACGTGGTAGGTCCACGCGGAGAGGAGGCTGTGGACTTGATCGGGCTCGACACCGGCTTTGTCAGGCTTCAGGGTCGGTTGTTGTCACATGTGAGCGCGACACAGTTGCCAAGACAGCAGGGAGTAGCGCTACCCGCGCCGGTGGCGCGAGAAATCGGGGCGGGCTCTCTGCAGTCTGTCAGCATCCAGGTGGGGGATTCGAGTATGAGGGCCCTGACGGCGGTAGTCCTTCAGGCAAGCGACATCGGAGAGCTCGTGGACAGCCGCCTGGCGATATCGCCGCTCGGTCTCGCGCAGAGCTTGGCGGGCATGCGAGGTAGGGTAAGTCGGATACTCGTGGAGCCCCTGCCCGGCCGCGACCGCGAAGTCGAACGTGAGCTCGAGCGGGTTGCGGGAGGGCGTCTGAATGTCCTTCCGGCGAATTTCGAGGCGGCGATATTCCGTCAGGCGGAGGCACCGACAGCGCAGTCGACGGAGATGTTCTCAGCGATTAGTGCTTTGGTGGGGTTTCTGTTTGCTTTCAACGCAATCTTGCTCACCGTGCCGCAACGTCGCAACCTGATCGCCGACCTGCGTCTGGACGGGTACACCCCGGGAGAGATCTTGGAGGTGATGTTGTTCGACGTGTTTGCGTTGGGAATGGTGGGGATAGGTTGCGGTCTCGCGCTTGGAGAGTTGCTGTCGCGGAGCTTGCTGCAAGCCGATCCTGGCTATCTCTCGCTTGCTTTTCCAGTTCAGTCGCTGCACATAGTCAGTTGGCAAAATGTTGCGATAGCGGCCGTCGGTGGGTTTGTGGCGGCGGTAGTGGGTGTCATGGTGCCACTCCGGCACGAGATATTCCGCAACGATCAGGTCGGACCGCATCGGCCAAGGCAATCGAGGCGGACGAGCTTCACGGCCGCACTGATCGGTGGTGTAGGGTGTATCGTGGTCACGACGGCGATTCTGGTACACGGGATCACCGCTGTCGGGGCTGCAATTCTCGCGTTTGTGAGCCTCATGCTTGGGTTGTTGCTCGTTATGCCGGCAGCCTTTGGTGGCATTGTGTCGCTGATCAATCGCGTGCAGCGGTCGGTGATGGGGGTTTCTTTGCGCATAGCCCTTATCGAGCTCATGTCGAGCACGTCGCGGTCGCGGTCGCTGGCGATAGCGGCGACCGGAGCGGTAGCCGTGTTCGGATGTGTCGCAATTGAGGGAGCACGGAGCGACCTCAGCACCGGGTTGAGTCG
>JBOGYB010000425.1:0-2287 GCA_050696555.1 Solirubrobacteraceae bacterium
CCCGACTGCGTTGTGGACATGCAAGCCACGAACATCGTCGACCCCTCCGAGGAAGGGGCCTCGAACGGGCAGGTGCAGAGGGGGCGGCTGGTGAGCGTGTTCTTGACACCCGATATCGAGCCGTTTTACATAGCAGAGGAGATCACCGACATCGACCGTGGCCAGCGCTTCGACGGGGTGCTGCGCTTCGACCCCGACCTCGTGGTGGTGCTCGAGAGCAAGGTGTGCCGGCGCTGGGCGCGGCGCAACGGACACCGTGTCGCCGAGCTCAACCTGAGCGGCACCCACTTCCAGGAGCGCCGCACCTGTCTTTTGCGGTGGCACGATCTGCTCGAGTCGTGGTGGCGCCTGGCGGAGCTGGGCGTGCTTGCCCCCGCCGAGCAGGCGATCGTCGCCGACGTGCTCTCCTACGCCCACCAGGACTTCGGTCAGCTGCTTCCCTTCGGCACGCTGCGCCGCGTCGGCGCCGACCCGGTGCGGCGCAAGTGGCGGTTGCGCTCGCTGCTGCGCGAAGCCACGGGGATCACGCCCGAGCGCGCCGGCCTCGTGCACATCCGCCTCGACCTGGCGCTCGGGGCGTGCTCGCTGCAACGCGCCGCGCTCGACATCGACGACGAGCGTCTCACCCTTCACCTATGGCCCGGAGAGTTGAAGGCCCAAGCCGAACACCTCTACGCCGGTGGCCACGCCGAGCGTCTGTGTGAGTTGCTCGAAGGCGACGACGGGGACGCATGGCAGGTGCGCCCGCAGCCGCTGCTCGGCTTCCGCAACGCTCCGGTACGCACACGCGTGTACCTCACTTGCGAGCTCGATCCCGCCGAATACGCCCGCCGCTGGCAGGGCGAAGACTGGAAGCGCGTGGGCGCCCACCATCGCAACCACATTCTCCCCGATCTGTGGCCGTGGCTCTTGGAGCGCGGCTATGCCTCAGACGAGGACACCGTCCGCCTGGAGCCGTTCCTGCGAGCGCTCGGACGGCGCTTTGCGCACCTGCGCCCCACCATCCATGTATCGCGCTCGTGGGGATGGGTGCAAGCCGAGCGGCTTGACGACGATGGCCTGCTCCCCGGGGAGATCCACGCCGCGCTGAACCGTGTGCTCGGCCTGCTCGAGGAGCCACTGCTCCCCTTACTTGGCAATGAGGTCGAGCAGCATCCGGTGGACGCGGTCGTCTCCGCCTAGCTCGGTGTGGAACGCCACAGCCAGCGCGTTTCCCTGACACGCGGCCACTGCACGACCGTCCACCTCGGCGAGAATCTCCACCCCTGAGCCGTGCTCGGCGATCCAGGGGGCGCGGATGAACACGCCGCGCAGCGGTCCCCCCACAAGCCCCTTCATGTCGATGTCCGCCTCGAAGCTGCGCACCTGCCGCCCGAACGCGTTGCGTTGAGCCACCATGTCCACGATCCCGAGGTGCTCGCGGTCGAGCATGATCAGACCGGCGCACGACCCGAGGATCGGGGTGCCACGGGCGGCGAGCTCCCGCAGCGGGTCCCCCAAGCCCTCGCGCTCCACCCCCAGCGTCATCGTTGTCGACTCGCCACCGGGGATCACCAGACCTTCCAGCTCATTCAGGTCCGGGGGCACACGCACCTCGCGCACGGCTGCACCGAGACGCTCAAGGACCTTCCCATGCGCCTGGTAGTCGCCTTGTAGCGCGAGCACGCCTACCAGCGGGGCGCCCCCCGAGGGTTCTCCCACGCTCGCCGCTACCAACCGCGCTGTGCGAGAAGCTGCTCTTCGGCGAGCTTCGAGCTCTCGAGGCTCACCATCGCCGGGCCCAGCCCACGCGACGCCGCCGCCACGCGCTCGGGGTCCTGCCAGTGGGTGGTCGCCTCGACAATCGCCCGTGCGCGAGCAGGTGGGTCCTCCGACTTGAAGATGCCTGACCCCACGAACACACCTTCGGCGCCGAGCGCCATCATCAGGGCTGCGTCGGCGGGCGTCGCGATGCCACCCGCGCAGAACAGCACCACCGGCAGTTTGCCCGTCCGCGCGACTTCTCGGGTGAGGTCGAGCGGCGCTGCATGCTGCTTGGCGGCACTCGCAAGCTCGGAGTCTTCGAGCGCCGCGAGGCGCCGGATCTCTCCCGTGATGCCGCGCATGTGGCGCACCGCCTCCACGATGTCCCCGGTGCCCGCCTCACCCTTCGAGCGGATCATCGCCGCGCCCTCGCCGATGCGTCTGAGCGCCTCGCCGAGATTCGTCGCACCACACACGAACGGCACCTTGAAACCCCACTTATCGATGTGGTTGGCCTCGTCGGCAGGTGTCAGCACCTCCGACT
>JBOGYB010000426.1:0-2286 GCA_050696555.1 Solirubrobacteraceae bacterium
GCGCTATCGAGCGCCGTGGCCCGGATAGGTGCCAGCTGGATTCACGAACCACCATGGTGGGGCACGCTCGACGGGCATACAATGAGCGATATGGAGGGACCTGCCCCCGAGACGACCGCACGTGCATGGCTGCGCTGCTATCGCTGCTGGTCGCAGAACCTCGAGGTGCAAGTGCACTACGAGGGGATCCACAAGATCGACGCCGACACGGGCGAGCGCTCGGAAGTGGTGGACGAGTTGCAGGAGGCGGTGGTGCAGTGCTTGGACTGCATGCACGACCAACCGCACCTCGGCTTCTCAAATGGCAGAGTCGAGCCGATCGAGGACCGCTGGGAACGTATGATCGCGGGGACACCTTGGGTGGCGTCGTGCACAGTGACGGTGGAGGCCGACGACGTAGAGAGCTGCTCGGGCCCGGAGGCGGGAGACGCTCTGTCCTACGCAGCGTTCGGGGAGTACGGAGTCAGGGAGTTCTTCACCCATGTGCGCTTCCACAAGCATGAGGACGACCAGATAGTGGTGCACCTGCTTGTGGAGTTGTACGCCCGCTCGCTAGAGGAGGCAACCGAGGTGCTGGAGTCGGCGGCGAGGGGCGCACTGACGATCACCTCACTCGCGGAGGAGTCACGCCCGCCGGCGTCTGCCGGGGAACCGCACGAGCACGAATAGCCGGTCATCATCTGACTGGTGAGTGTGCTTGCGGCGAAGATACTGCTGGCGCCGACATTCGTGATGGGGGCTTCGCTTGCGGCGAGGCGCTACGGCGCGAGGATCGGCGGGCTGGTCGGCGGACTGCCGGTGGTGGCGGGACCGATCTTGCTCGTGTTCGCACTCAACCACGGGCGTGCGTTCGCCGCGGACGCGGCGGCTGGAACGCTGCTTGGGATCGTGTCGCTACTCGCCTTCATCGTGGTGTATGCACGGGTGGCAGGCAGGGTGAGGTGGGGTGCGAGCCTGATCCTGGGGTGGGGGGCTTTCTTTGCGATGACAGCGATACTCAGCACGGTCACTGTGGGCGTCGACCCGGCACTTGCGGTGGTACTCGCGGCGGTGGCCTTGACTTTGCTGGCGCTACCCCAGGTGAGGGGAAAGCAGCTGAGCGCTGTGAGCCATCCTGTATGGGATCTACCTTTGCGGGGACTGAGCGCACTTGCGCTGGTGCTGGCGCTGACAGCGCTCGCGGGTCAACTCGGCGCGAAACTGAGCGGACTGCTGGCCCCCTTCCCGGTGATTGCGAGCGTGCTGGCGGTGTTCACCCATGCCCAGCACGGCGAGCAGGATCTGCTGCGAATCATGCGTGGGTTCGTGTTGGGGTTGGTGGGGTACGCGCTGTTCTGCTTCGCGCTCGCACTGTCGCTGAAATCGCTCGGCATCGCCGAGAGCTTCCTGCTGGCCGCGGTCGCGGCCCTTGCCACCCAGGCGGTAGCGCTCACGCTCACGTGGCGCCGGCGCGAGCCGGCGGCTGAGCCGCTCTAGTTTTGCGACACGTCCCTTAGGCCGAGAGTCGCCGGTCGAGCGCCTCGAGCTGCTCGTGCAGCTCCTTGGGGAGGCGCTCGAACTTGCCGAGGTGCTCGTGGAAGTGGGGTAGCTGAGCCTTCCACTCCGCGATATCCACGCGCAAAAGCTCGGCGACGTCCTCGTCTGAGATGTCCAGCCCGGAAGTGTCGAGTCCTTCGGGACCAACGGGAGGCATGGCACCGATCGGTGTCTCCACCGCGGCGCCATGGCCGGCGCAACGCGCAAACACCCAGGCGAGCACGCGTGAGTTCTCGCCGTAGCCGGGCCACAGGAAACGGCCGTTCTCGTCCTTGCGAAACCAGTTGACGTAGAAGATCTTCGGCAGCTTCTCGGGGTCGGCCTTGCGTCCGATCTGGAGCCAGTGGGCGAAGTAGTCGGCCATGTTGTAGCCGCAGAAGGGGAGCATCGCGAAGGGATCGAAGCGCAGCTCGCCGACAGTGCCGGCGGCGGCAGCAGTCTTCTCCGAGCCCATGACCGAACCGAGGAAGACACCGTGCTCCCAGTCGAGCGCCTCGGTGACGAGCGGCACAACCGTGGAGCGCCGTCCACCGAAAAGCATCGCGCTGATGGGCACCCCGACGGGGTTCTCCCACTCGGGGGCGATCGCGGGGTCCTGCGCAGCGGGGACCGTGAAGCGCGCGTTGGGATGCGCCGCAGGCGTATCGGAGTCGGGCGTCCAGTCGTTGCCATGCCAGTCGGTGAGATGGGCGGGCTTCTCCTCCGTCATGCCTTCCCACCACACGTCGCCGTCGTCGGTGAGCGCGGTGT
>JBOGYB010000427.1:0-2284 GCA_050696555.1 Solirubrobacteraceae bacterium
GAGTAGGCCTTCTTCGCGCGCGCGCGCGAGTCACCCCCTGAGGAGACACCTCCTGTGTGGCTCGTGACACGCGCGCCGTCGCCGTTTGAGGGGTTCTGCGAGGCGATGGGGTCGCTTGCCGGGAAGGTGCCCCCCAACGCGTCGTCCTCCCCGTCGGAGTCCGGCAGGTAGCCATCCAGCGCCTCGCGAAACGCCTGCTGGGCGCCGGTGAGCGCGATGCGGTCCTGCGGGCGCTTGGGGCCGGCGATGCTCGGCACCACCTCCCCCAGGTCGAGCTCGATGAGGTCGGAGAAGGTGGGCTCCTCGGCGTACTCGTCGTGCCACATCCCCTGCTCGCGACAGTAGGCCTCCACCAGCTCGATCTGCTCGTGCGGGCGCCCGGAGAACTCGAGGTAGCGCAACGTCTCCGCATCGACGGGGAAGATCGCGCAGGTGGAGCCGAACTCGGGGGACATGTTGCCGATCGTCGCGCGGTCGGCGAGCGGCAGGCCGGAGAGCCCGTCGCCGTAGAACTCCACGAACATCCCCACCACCCCCCGTTCGCGCAGCATCTCCGTGACGGTGAGCACGAGGTCGGTGGCGGTGGCGCCCTGGGGGAGCTCGCCGTGCAGCTTCACCCCGAGCACCCGCGGGATGAGCATCGACATCGGTTGCCCCAACATCGCGGCCTCCGCCTCGATGCCCCCCACTCCCCAGCCAAGCACGCCAAGGCCGTTGACCATCGTGGTGTGCGAGTCGGTGCCCACGAGCGTGTCTGGATACGCCTGCACCACCTCCGACCCGCTCCCACCGCCCTCGCCGGCGAACACGACCCTCGCCAGATACTCGAGATTCACCTGGTGCACGATGCCCGTATCCGGTGGAACGACCCTGAAGGCGTCAAACGCCCCCTGCCCCCACCGCAGGAAGCGATAGCGCTCCTGGTTTCGCTCGAACTCCCGCTCGGCGTTGATCTTGAAGGCGTCGCGAGAGGCGAACGCGTCCACCTGCACCGAGTGGTCGATCACGAGCTCGGCGGGGACGAGCGGCTCGATCCTCTGCGGGTCGCCCCCCAGCGCCACCATCGCGTCGCGCATCGCGGCAAGATCCACCACCGCGGGGACCCCCGTGAAGTCCTGCATCAGCACGCGTGCTGGGGTGAAGGCGATCTCCTTGCTCGGCTGCGCCTTGGCGTCCCAGCTCGCGAGCGCCTCGATGTCCGCCCCCGACACCGACCCGTTGCCCTCGGTGCGCAGCAGGTTCTCCAGCAGCACCTTCAACGAAAACGGGAGCCGCGCCACGTCGAAGCGCTCCTGGAGGGCATCGAGGCGGAAGATCTCGTACTCGCTCCCTCCGGCCTTCAGTGTGTGCTTCGCGCCAAAGCTGTTCTCAGACATGGGTCTCTCCAGGCGATCTTGCGGGTTTTCGCGGCGGTCTCTCAGTCTCGCAGAGGCACACTCGAGGGGCTCAGCGGAGTGTCGAAGGCCACTCAGGCGCGCTGCGCAGCCCAGCGGACACAGGCGCAAGCGCGCCGGTCACGCCACCCTTCCCCTCGCGCTTCCCCTTCAGCAGAGCGCTGTCGCACGCCTCGAGCAGCTCGTCCACGGTCATCGGCGCCTGCCACTGCGCCACCCCAATCGACGCCGACACCCCGCATGAGCCGTCCGGGAAGGAGACGTCGCGCATGCGTTGCAACGCTCTACCGGCCGCCACCACCGCGCTCTCGATATCGGTGTTGGGGAGGATCACCACGAACTCGTCCCCCCCGTAACGCGCCACACGGTCGAACTCGCGGAAGTCACCCATCAAAGCGTGTGCTACCTGGCGCAGGATCGAGTCGCCGGCCTGGTGGCCGTAGCGGTCATTGATGAGCTTGAAGTCGTCGAGGTCAACGATCGCGCACGAGAGAGCGCTCCCGAAGCGTTGCGCACGGAGGATCTCCTCGTGCAACCTCCGGCGCATCGCGCGGTGGTTCATGCATCCAGCCACCGGATCTGTGCCCGCCTCCGCACGGGCACGCACGAGCGCCAGCATCGCCGCACCCTGCTCCACCAGCGTCGCGGCCTCGTCGATTGAGCGCTCGTCGTAGGGCTGAGCTTGGCGGCGCACCAGCACCACCACCGCCTCCACCTGCCCGCCGAGCGAGAGGGGAGTGAGCAGCGCACACCCAACGGTCCCCTCGGAAGGGGGTGCGGTTAGCGACAATCGCGGCACACTCGCGGTCAGCTCTCGCGACCCCACAGCGAGAAAGCTGCGACCGGTGCTCTGCGTCCAGCTCACCCCGGGTGGGCGCTCCTCGCGGGAC
>JBOGYB010000428.1:0-2272 GCA_050696555.1 Solirubrobacteraceae bacterium
GGGTTCATGCCCAGGCACATCGAGCAGCCGGCGACACGCCAGTCAAAGCCGGCGGCGCGGAAGATCTCATCGAGCCCCTCCGCCTCGGCTTGGGCCTTGACCTGCTGGGAGCCCGGGACCACCATCGCGTTGACCTGTGATGCGACTTTGCGTCCTTGCACCACCTCGGCGGCGGCGCGAAGGTCGCCGATGCGGGAGTTTGTGCAGGAGCCGATGAACACACGGTCGATCGAGATCTCCTGGATCGGGGTGCCCGCCTGCAGGCCCATGTAGTGCAGGGCACGCTCGGTGGCCTCACGGTCGGCGGGGCTTTCGAAGTCCTCCGGGGAGGGAACGGAGGCGCTCACCGGCGCAACCATCCCCGGGGTGGTGCCCCACGTCACTTGAGGGGAGAGCGCCGAGGCGTCCACCACGACGTCACTGTCGTAAGCGGCGCCCTCGTCTGTGCGCAGCGAGCGCCAGCGGGCGATTGCCTCGTCGAGCTCGGCGCCCTGTGGTGCGCCTGGGCGACCCTCCGCCCAACGCGGACCAGGCTCTGTGAACCATGCGAACGTGGTGTCATCCGGCGCGATCATGCCTGCGCGCCCACCGGCCTCGATGGTCATGTTGCAGACGGTCATGCGCCCCTCCATCGAGAGCGCCTCGATGGCGGGACCGACGTACTCCACGACGTGTCCGGTGGCGCCGCCGACGCCGATCTGGCCGATCGTGCCGAGGATCAGGTCCTTGGCGGTGACCCCGAAGCCGAGGGAGCCCTCGTAGCGGATGCGCATCGAGCGGGGGCGGTGCTGCACCATGCACTGGGTGGCGAGCACGTGCTCCACCTCGGAGGTGCCGATGCCGAAGGCGAGCGCTCCGAAGGCGCCGTGGGTGGCGGTGTGGGAGTCCCCGCACACGACGGTCATGCCCGGCTGGGTGACCCCCAGCTCGGGACCGATCACGTGCACGATGCCCTGGCGGTCGGAGCCGAGCGAGTAGACCGGTACCCCGAACTCGGCGCAGTTGCGCTCGAGCGTCTGCACCTGCACGCGCGAGAGCTCGTCCTTGATGCGTGCGGCCACGGGGGTGCCGTCGGTGGGGGTGTTGTGGTCGGCCGTGGCAAGCGTGCGATCTGGCCTGCGCACCTTGCGGTTGGCCAGCCGCAACCCGTCGAACGCCTGCGGGGAGGTGACCTCGTGTACCAGGTGCAGGTCGATGTACAGCAGCCCGTCGGCAACCTCGTGGGCCTCCCAGATCTTCTCGAACATGGTCTTTGGCATGGCTCTCCTAGCTGCGTCGTAGACCGGCGGAGACAACCGCGAGAAAAGCGGCCTCTGCGGTGGTGGGGTTCTCGAAATGGTGGGGAAGGTCGGCGTCGAAGGTGACACAGTCGCCCTCGGTGAGCTCGTAGCGCTGCCCTTCGCAGACAAGCACGACCGCGCCCTGCTCGACTAGCGCCGTCTCGCGCGAGCCGGGCTCGTGCATGGGGGGATCGTCGGACGCGCCGGTGGCACCGGCGGGAGCGAGTGTGTGGCGGGAGAGCTCTGAGCGTTGCCCGGGTTGTGCGGCGGTGAGCACATCGAAGCGGTGACCCCGCTTAGCGTTTCCCCCGCCGGAGCGCTCGCCGGCACGGACGATCGTGACCGCTCCACCCTCATCCAGGCGTAGGAGCTGGGAGAGCCGCAGATCCAGGCCGGCGGCGATCCGGGCGGCGACGGTGAGCGTGGGGCTCGTCTCCCCCCGCTCCACCTGCGAGAGCATCGGCGCGCTGACGCCGGAGCGCTCAGCGAGGTCGCGCAGAGACAGCGAGGAGGCCTCGCGCAGGGCCTTCACGCGCGCGCCGATGACGGCGGAGTCAAATGCCTCCCAACGTGCGTCGGGTGCGCCCACACCGGCCTTCGCCCTACCCTCGACAGTCACCATACGATCGTACGTTATCACAGACAACGGGGCTGCCGCGCTTTGCGAGACAGGGAGCAGTGGGTCCTCAGCCGTAGTAGCGGGCCATCACCTGCAGTTGGGCAAACACGTCGTGGGCGAAGACGAGCACGATCAATAGAGCGCCGACCGGCGGGCCCCAACGCTCGCCGGCGCCACGGGCGGCAAGGGCGAGTACCCCGCCCCACAGCGCGAGCATCGGCAGCAGGTAACGGGCATCGGCGAATTCGGCGATGCCATTCGGGTACAGCACGTAGGAGGCGGCGCCGACGAGCACAAGGATGCCGAGGGTCATCAGCGCGTATACCACCAGCTCGACGAACCGTGCCCGCAGCGCCGATCGGTGGCGCAGGAG
>JBOGYB010000429.1:0-2242 GCA_050696555.1 Solirubrobacteraceae bacterium
CGACTCACACAGGGACGCATACCCGCAGACATCGTCTACGGTGCCCGCAAGATGGAGGCCAGATGAGCCGCACCCGTCGGTACATCTCGGAGACCGCCCACTCTAAGAGGCGGTCTCAGCCGCCGGTGTGCTTGATCGGTTTGAGCTCATCGAAGGTATGTCGCGGGGCCGAGTGTTGGGTATTGCCAGGTGGCTATACTCATCCTCATGGCAAAGGTCATGGTTTCGCTTCCAGACGATCTGCTTGGCGCTCTAGATGAAGAGGCCAAGCGCCGTCACACGAGCCGCAGCGCGATCTTGCAGAGCGGTGCGCGCCGCGAGCTTGGTCTCCTTGGGCGCGACCGTGATGTCGTTCTGAGTGAGCTTGACGCGCTTTCTCGTGCATGGACTGGACCCACCGACGCTGCTCAGCTCATACGCGCCGAGCGACTCCGCGACGGGTGACTTCTCCGGCGATCGCTTTCGAAGCCTGGCTTGTCGACGCGAGCGTGGCGTTGAAGTGGTTCCTTCCGCTCGATCGCGAGCCAGATGGAGATCTCGCGAGGACGGTGATCGGAAGCCTCGCGATGCGTACCACCAGCCTGGCCTTCTACGAGGTCGGCAACGTGCTCGCGCGGCGCTCGGGTCTGGCGGCAGTTCAGATAGGCGCGGCGCTTGGGCTATTTGAAGACATATGTGGCGAGCCGATCGAGCTCACGTCTGCCGACCGTCATTCCGCGGCAGTGCTCGCTCACGAGCACCAGCTCACCTTCTACGACGCCTCCTATGCCGCGATCGCTCGCCGCACAGGGCGCGGACTGCTTTCGGCGGATCGTGACCTGCTTGATCCGAAGCTTGCTGTATCGCTAGAAGATGTGTTGAAACAGGTTTAAGTGCTCGTCGATCGGCTATAGCATCGCCATCGTGAGGTTGCCTGGAATGAGCTGGGGGTTTGTAGTTGCGAGCGTTGCGGCGGTTGCCAACGCTTCAGCTCTTGCGACGGCGCCCGCCGCCACCGCGCCTTCCCCCCGCCAAGGCTCCTGCCCGGTCTTCCCCGCGAGCAATCCGCTCAACAAGGACATCTCGCATGCGCCGGTGGACCCCAACTCGGCCAAATACATCGAAAGCATCGGGGCGTCGATCCACCTGCACGCAGACTTCGGGACACCACCCGGCTATGGCATCCCGTATGTCGTCGTGGGGCGCCACCAGCCGAAGGTTCCCATCCATTTCACCGAATACGGGGAAGAGTCCAACCCGGGTCCCTACCCGGTGCCGCCAAAAGCGCCGGTGGAGGGGGCAGGCGAAGAAGGCGACCGGCACGTGCTGGTATTGCAGGAAGGGACGTGCAAGTTGTATGAGCTCTACAACGCGCAGCGTCGCGGCGCGGGTTGGGACGCGGGGTCTGGTGCGGTGTTCAACCTACGCAGTAACGCGTTGCGCCCGGAAGGGTGGACCTCGGCGGACGCGGCCGGCCTGCCGATCCTCCCGCTGCTTGTGCGCTACTCCGAGGTGAAGGCGGGACGGATCGACCATGCGTTGCGCGTGACGGTGCAACGCACTCAGCGTGGCTACATCCACCCCGCTACCCACTTGGCGTCCTCCGACAGCGACCCGAATCTCCCGCCGATGGGATTGCGCTTGCGCCTGAAGGCGAGCTTCAGCCTCGTCGGATATCGCGGTGAGGCGCTCGTGGTATTGCGTGCGCTAAAGCACTACGGCTTGATCGTCGCCGACAACGGCTCCTCCTGGTACATCACAGGCGCCCCCGACCCACGTTGGAGCGACGAAGACCTCGATCAACTCAAGCGCGTACCCGGCTCCGCCTTCGAGGCGGTCAAGACCGGAGCGATCCACCACCGGGGGTAGTCGGCTTGCCGCGGCCGGTCAGCGGCGCTCGCCGGCGGCGGGGTCGCGCTGCGCGAAAGTGTCTTGTGTCGGTGACTCTGCCGGCGGCGTATGGGCAGGCTCGGGAGCCGGTGGCTTCGCCGGTGGCAACGTTGGCCGTTCCTCGTGACTATCGGTGGAGCTGCTGCTCTCGCCCGTGATTGCCTGCTTGAACTCGCGCATCCCGGTGCCAAGCGAGCGGCCCAGCTCGGGGAGGCGTCTTGCGCCGAACACCAGCAGCACGATCACCACGATGAAAGCGATGTGAAGTGGATTGTCGAGACCCATCGACACAAAGTCTAGGACCTTTCGCGCAAGAGGTCTGGCTATTTGCTCTGTGTGCCCCCCACCCCTGCCGTTTGAGGGACATCCCCGC
>JBOGYB010000430.1:0-2236 GCA_050696555.1 Solirubrobacteraceae bacterium
AAGTCAGATAGGCCTGCGCTTCGGCGGGGGTCTTGCCTTCCTTTATCTGCGCGCCATAGGCCGCCATGATGTTCCAGCGCGCGCTACCCGAGGTGAAGGGGTTGGGTGTCACCACACCGATGCCGGGCTTGACGAGATCGCTCCAGTCGGTGATGTGCTTGGGATTGCCCTTGCGTACGATGATCACTGCCACCGAGTTGGTAACGAAGCCATGCGTGGCGTTTTGGTTCCAGCTGGACGACACCAGACCGGCCTTCACGAGTCGCGTGACGTCGGGTTCCAACGAGAAGTTGACGACGTCGGCTTTCAAGCCTGCGGCCACCGCACGGCTCTGGTCGCCAGAGGGGCCATAGGACTGGCTGAAGCTGATGCCTTTGCCTTCGCTGGTAGCACCGAACGCCGGGATCAGCGAGGCGTAGGCGCCCTGCGGGGTCGAGTAGGCGACAAGCGTCACCCCTTTGCCGGAGCTCGAGGAGCCGCATGCGGCGACACCAAACACGGCGCCGAGGAGCGCGAAGGTAGATAGGACTGCTGGAATCGTGCGGTTGCGCATAGTCACTTTCTGCATCGGAGACGTGAGAATGAGCGACCAGTGTAACAGCACAAATCAGATCAGGTTTACTGCTTAAGTGATGATTCAGCCCTCGCGTCGCTCGCCTTGGTCGCGCCGGTGTGGAATCTCGGCGCTTGGGGAAGGTGTGGGGACAGGAGGCGTCATTGTTCTCGAGGCCACCGTGTGGCCATCCAAACCCGCAGCCCGGAGGAGATCCCGTGAAGCGCATCTATGTAACCCTGCTCTCTATTGCTGTCGTGAGCGTGTTTGCCGTCGCCGCCGCCCAGGCCGGGCGTCCCGCTGCCAAGACAAGCCGAGCGACAAAGATCGCAGTGCGCAAAACGAGCATCGGGACGATCCTCGTGAGCTCATCCGGGCGCACTCTGTACGAGTTCACGAAGGACCGGCTGCGCAGCAACAGCTGCGTGAAGATCAAAGAATGCTCCGCAATCTGGCCATCGCTGACGACCAGAGGAAAACCGACCGCGGGACCGGGTGTGAAGGCGTCGCTGCTGTCGACGATCACGCTGCGCGGCGGTGTCAAGCAGGTGACCTACGCGGGCCACCCGCTGTACCTGTACACCGGCGACAGCGGACCGGGTGAAACCGGGTATGTCGGGGAAAAGGAGTTCGGCGGGCTCTGGTATGCGATCAACGCCGCCGGTCACGCCGTCAAGTAACGGTCAACCGCACTCCGAGACAACAAGACGCAGGGCGCCGTCCAACTCGTGCCGATCGCGTAGGTGACCGTGCTCTGCGTCCCATACGCCCGACTCGAGCGCAGAGGCAAGCCGCTCGACTACGCGCTGCTCGACACCGGGCTCCAGCAGCGCCCACACGGATTGGGCACTACGGACCTCCGGGTCGAGTAGCAGCTCGGGACGGCGCCAGAACGCCTCGAAGAAACCGTCCGTGCAGTCGCCGGGCGTGGGGATGCGCTCCACACGGGTACGCCCACCGAGGGCGACTGCAACGTCCTCGATGGAGGGAAAGCGCGGCATCTCCTTCGCGACGCCCTCGCGCAGATAGTCCAGTTGCCAAGCCGGCAGGGACTCGAGCTCGAACGTGAACACCACAACCGGGCCGCGCGAGACACGACGCAGCTCGGCAAGGCCCACCGCGGCGGGCGACCAGTGATGGATCGTGACGCACGCCATCGCCGCCTCGAAAGTGCCGTCGTCGAAAGGAAGCGCCTCCGCGCGAGCATCGATCGCCGGCGCCGTGTCGGGGGGACGCTGAGCCCGCATCGTCGCGCTCGGCTCGACGGCGAGCACCCAACGGTCAGACGGCTCGTAGGAGCCGGTGCCGGCACCTACGTTGAGCACCGTACAAGCGTCCCCCAGCGCCGCGTGGATGCGCGCGGCGATGCGCGGGTCCGGGCGCCGATGCTGAGAATAGGTGCCCCCGTGCTGCTCGTAGTCGACTCGGCTCGGCACGAGTCGGACCCTAACAGCCGACGCTCACGCTCGGCCTGCGTACTGACCGTCCGCCACCCCGATACTCCATCTGCTAGAAATCGCCGCGTGATCGGTAGTCGCGAGAGGCTCCGTGGCCGCGCCGTATGCCTGTCCTTGGCGCTGACCGGCAGTGTGGTCCTACTCGGTCTCGGCCTCGCCGCGTCCGGCGCGTCCGGCGCTTCGCCGGCGACCGTCACTCTCAAAGAAGGCAAACCGACCCTCGAAA
>JBOGYB010000431.1:0-2228 GCA_050696555.1 Solirubrobacteraceae bacterium
CTATGGTACTGTTCGTATCTTCAAAACAACCAACCGGAGGTCAGTTAGATGGGTTCCACTTCACGTCTCGCCGGGCTGTTCCCTGGGCTAAGACCCCGCATCGTGGCTCTCGTGGCGCTAGTGATCCTGGCGACAGGATGTGCCGCAGTGATCGTCCTAAACGGCCAAAGCAAGGCTGCGGCGCAGAATCCGTACGCAGAATATCCAGTGCTCGACAGTGCCGGGCCAAGTGGTCTGACCGCCGTAGCCTCCGCTGCCGAAGCGCAGGCGGCCAACGGCCCGATCTGGTTTAGCTCGGAGCCCGGTGTGTCCGGGCCGGATATAAGCTCGGCACGATCCGTGAGCACCGATGTGCAAGGCCTTCAGATCTGGGTGGCAAAGGGTTATGACGGGGGCATCTGCATCTTGGGTTTGGTCCCCACCGCTCGCACTACCGGTCCTACGGGCCCCGGCGCGAGCTGCGCGCCATCTTCGCAACTAAGCCGCGGTAGCATTATCGAGCTCGGTTTCCATAGCGGCTCGAGCAGCTCTATTATTGCCGGAGTGGTCCCCTCGGGGATGGCCTCTGTATTGCTTACTTTGACGGACAACAGCACCGTCACAGCCAATGTCGCTGACAATGTGTACGCCGTAACGACGGATGGGCCTGTGTCCAGCGTCGCGTTCCAGCGAAACGGTGAAACGGTGACTACGAAAGTAGGGGGGAACTAATGCGCAGGGCTACTATCACAGTCGTTTTGGCTGTCCTTGCTCTAGGCGCCTTGGGCGTGGCGACGGCGTACGCGACGGAAACTGAGTTCATGAACCATGAGGAACTTGCATCCGGCATGAACAAATTCAGCAGCAAATATTCTGCGCTATTCGATACCCGTGGTCATTCCAGCGGCCACGCTTCAGCCTGTCTAGGTATTAGTGGGCACCCAGAATTCGAGGTATGCGGCGGGGAAGGGGCAGAAACTCAGAGTCTGTTTTGGGGATTGGAAGGAACAGGATTTCTCCATAACCACTCTACGTTTACGAGCTTTTTCTATGCATGGGCTAACCATACGTAGCGGTAAGCTCGACTGCTGACGTTGGTTGTCGATCACCGGTTCAGTTGGAGTCGCGTTCCAAGGAATCGGCAAGGGTGAGAAGGGTTTGAGCACAAGCGCGCCCTGGGGTGGAAGGCGCCTTGGCAGCGCTTGATGCACCTCGTTATTCGCGGCGAAAACGGATCGGCGAAGGACATGCGCCGATCAAGGCAATGTGGGCCTGAATTGTGCGTGTGGGCTCGGCCTGTCACCCTGTAGGCGATGAGCATCCTTCCCCCAGGCCCAGCTGAGCCACCCGCCGTCCAGATGATGCGCTGGATGGTGCGGCCGATCGCCTTCATGGAGTCGTGCCGGCGGCGATTTGGCGATACCTTCAGCGTGAGCTTCCCCGGCTTTGAGCGTCCGATGGTGATGCTCTCAAACCCCGAGACGATCAGGGCGCTCTACACGGCGCACGAGCACGGTCTCCCTCCGGGGCGAACGATCTCGCTGCTACCCGTTATGGGGCCCAATTCGGTGTTGCTGCTTGAGGGCAGAGAGCACCTCGCGCGCCGCAAGCTGATGCTCCCGCCGTTCCACGGTGAGCGGATGCGCTCCTACGAGTCGATTATGCGCCACGCCACCGAACGCCAGATCGAACTGTGGCCCGAAGGGCAACCGTTCGCGCTTCATCCACACATGCAGGCCATCACGCTCGAGGTGATCCTCGAGGCGGTCTTCGGGATGACGGATCAGGCGCGCAGCGAGCGGCTACGGGAGCGCCTCCCGGTGCTACTCGGCGAGACCTCCTCGACAGCGGGGCAGTTCCGTCTCCTGCTTGCCAGCCGTCTCGGTCGTGGCGACCCGTTGGCTCGTATGCGCGAGATAACCGCCGGTATCGACGAGCTGCTCTTCGCGGAGATCGCAGACCGTCGCTCAGATCCCGGGTTGGACGAGCGAGAGGACATCCTCTCGCTGCTGATCTCCGCCAGCTTCGAGGACGGCGCCGCGATGAGCGACCGGGAGCTGCGCGACCAGCTCGTCACGTTGCTGCTTGCCGGGCATGAGACCACCGCCACCGGATTGGCGTGGGCCTTCGACCTGCTGTTGCGCCATCCCTCCTCGCTGGTGCGGTTGATCTCAGAGGTCGACGCCGGGGAGGATGCCTACCTACGCGCGGTGACTTGGGAGTCGCTGCGCCTTCGTCCGGTCGTACCA
>JBOGYB010000432.1:0-2227 GCA_050696555.1 Solirubrobacteraceae bacterium
GGGTGGCATCCCCAAAGGGCCCCCCGTTGCTTCGCCGGCGGCGTCTGTAGTCAACCCTCCCATCGTCTAATCTCCGGCGAGTGTCCCTCCCGATTCTCATCACCCCGTGTTCGTCCTGATCGTCGGCGCCGGTCGTGTCGGCTCGGCGCTCGCCAAGTCCGCGCTCGCCTCCGGCCATGAAGTGTCGGTGCTCGACGAGGACCAGCTCTCCCACGAGCGCCTCGACGCGGGGCAGTCACGCAGCTGGGAGGAATCCGACGGTATGTTCACGCTTGGAACGGCGCTCGAGGTGGACGCGCTCATCCAGGCCGGAATCGAGCGTGCCGATGTGTTCATCGCCTCCACCGACGGTGACAACACGAACCTCATCATCGCCCAGATCGCCCAGCGTCGCTTCGGGGTGAAGAAGGTGCTTGTTCGTGTCATGGACCCCGCTCGTGCGGCCTGGTACGGGGAACAGGGCCTCCACACCATCTCCCCGACAAAGCACGCCATCGAGATGTTCGAAAGCGCGCTCACCGCCGACTCCATCGTCTAGAGCTCCCGATGCGACGTCCTCTCACTACCCACCCAGCTGCCCCCTGTGAGGTGACGTCGTGTACGTGATCATCGTCGGCGCCGGCAAGGTGGGTCGCAACCTCGCCCGCGAGCTGATCGGGAAGGGCAACGAGGTCACCATCATCGAGTCCTCCCGTCCCCGCTACCTCGCGATGGAGGAAGAGTATGAGCACGCGGTGCAGTACGGGGACGCCACCGAGCTGTGGGTGCTCGAGCGCGCCGGCATACAACGCGCTGATCTCGTCATCGCGGTCACCGGTGACGACGAGGACAACATGCTCGTCTGCCAGGTCGCCAAGGAGAAGTACCTCTGCGAGCGCATCATCGCCCGCGTCAACAACCCCCGCAACTACGATCACTTCAAGCTGCTCGGGATCCAGCCCGCGGTCTCCGCCACCGACCTGATCCTGCGCCTCATCGAGCACGAGGTCCCTCGCTACGGGCTCGTCCACCTGCTTGCGCTGGAAGAGGAGCGCCTTGAGATCATCGAGCTCGAGGTCTCCGCCAACGCGCCGGTAGTGGGCCAGAACGTTGCCTCGATCGACCTCCCCGAGGGCTCGCTCATCATCTCGGTGCTTCGTGGCGGCTCTGGCTTCGTCCCCAAGCCGGATACGGTCATCGAAGCCGGCGATGAGGTCTTGCTTGTGCTCGACCCGGGGCTCGAGCCGGCGATTACGGCGTTCTTCTCGCCTACGGGCTCTCGCGCGGAGGCTTAGACCGAGCGTTCACTATCCTTCCTGTTTGCCGTTCCGGGATGGTGTAATTGGCAACACGCGTGCCTCTGGAGCACGAGTTTGGGGTTCGAGTCCCTGTCCCGGAGTTAGGTTGCGCCCCGTGAAGACGGGGCGTTTCGCGTTTCAGGGGAAGCCTTGGGCCAGGATTTGGGACAGTCCTGCTGACCAAGGGCGCTCGGTCCGAGGCGCCGCATAAGCTCGCTCGATGACTCCAGCGAAGCGATCCAGGAAGAAGGCCGACTCCGCCGCCGGTGGGCCTCCGCCGATTCGACGGCGCTGGCGCGACTACAAGACCCCATCGGGTCGTAGTCCGGTCGAAGGGTTCATCGACAAGCTCTCCGACTCCGATGCCGCGGCCGTGCTTGCCGGCATGGAGGAGGTTCGCGATCGGGGATTGCCTGCTGCCCGCCACCTCGACGGCGACATCTGGGAGGTCAGAGTGGACGGCGATCGGGTCATCTACCGCATCCTGTTCGCGGAGGAAGGCAGCCGCGGACAGATTCTGTTGGGCTTGGATGGGTTCAAGAAGAAGACGCAGAAGACGCCCCCGGCCACTATCGAGCTGGCGAAGAGACGTCTTGCGGATTGGCGGCGGCGTGGAGATCAGAAGCGCGTTGCGCGCGGCAGGCGCCCGCTGCATCAGTGAGAGGTGCTACTCTTATCTCTCAAAAGAGATACCGCCGTAGGTATCGACGCCAATTTCCAGAGAGACAAGGCAATGCCTGAGCGCGACTTCCTAGACAAGATGATCAACAAGCGCGCCGCGCGAAACCCCGAGTTTCCGCGGCTGCTGGATGCCGCTCGCCGGCGGCGTGAGTTGCTGCGTGCTCTGGCCGGGCAGCGTGAGGAGCAGAAGCGCTCGCAGACCGTGATCGCCGCGGCGATGGAGACCTCGCAGTCCTTCGTCGCGCGTCTGGAGAGCACAGCGGCCGATG
>JBOGYB010000433.1:0-2224 GCA_050696555.1 Solirubrobacteraceae bacterium
GGTCAAGGCAGCCCTCGACTCTCAGAGCCCGCTGCGTACGAGCAACCTCCAAGAGCAACTCAAACAACGCGCCATCGAGGCAACGGCGGCGTACGCCGCATGGCACAAAAAATACCCGTTCATCGTGCCCCCGCCAGAAGCCATCAACCGCGGTCCTCTCTACTTCGCTGATGAATTCTCTACGGGCAGCCCCATCTCCCTCTCCCTCGACGACGCTCCTGAGGGTGTGTTCATCCACGGCGCGACCGGCTCCGGAAAGACCGTCGTCGCAACCCAACTCGCCGTCAGCGCGCGTAAAGACGCCGACCTCGCCGTCGCACTCGTCGACGCCAAGATGAGCGACTACGAACACCTCGCCGTCCACGACAAGCACTACGTCCTCTGGCACCGGAACCTCCCAGTCAACATCCTGGAGCGGTCGCCCACCTTCAACGACAACGACCTAATCAACGCAACCGCGGCCGCCTCGCAACTCGCCCTCTGGGCAGGCATCAACCAAGTGGGCGTGCTGCGCAAGACCGCCCGAACCGTCCTCGCCAATGCACGCGAGGACCCCATCACCATTGCTGATATTAGAGACGCCGTTGACCGAGCGTACCCGGCCAAGGGCACGATGGCGGAGCGCGACCAGTTTCGCACGGCGTCCGCCAAGCTTGACCTCGTCATTCAAGAATTTCCGGGCCTGACGGTTCGACGCGGCGTGCCGTTTGAGACCTTCTTTAAGCGAAGCGTCATCCTACCGATCACTCCCGAACAGGCACAGGCCGGCCAGTGGATTCTCTACGTGTTTCTTCACCGCCTTTTTCACAACGGCGTCCACCAACAGCGCCACGGTGGCTGCTCGCACTTGTTCGTGCTTGACGAGTCCTTGGCTCAGCTCAGCACAAACGCGAATACGCAAGATGGTATGTCCCCCATCGCACACCTCGAGAACATGTGCCGAGAAGCGGGCATCGCTATGGTCACGCTCGCCACGAATCTTCAACGCACGGAACCCATCGCCGTCGGCAACGCGGGCACGTTTATCGGGCTTGCCACGCACGGCACCACCGAATGTCGCCTCGCCGCCAACTGCCTCAACCTAAATTCAGAACAGGCGGCTTTCCACGCGACAAGCCTTACTCCCGGCGTGGGCATCGTGCGAATCAACGGCTGGCCACACCCGATCCTCGCACGCTTCAAACCACCCACGTACTCAAAACACGTCACTACAAGAGAGCACGACGAACTCCTCCACCGCCTCGACCACCTCATCCCCCAACCAACGCAGGAACCCTATCGTGCAGCCACAGCAATGACACCTTCCGGCCCGATCGAACAACCACGACTCGACCAAGCCACAGCGGGCGACCGCCCAACTGACAATCGATCAACCACCCAATTCTCGCTCCCGCTCCGCGAAGCCACCGCGTCAGTCGGATCGCACCACGAGCGGCCCAAGCAAGCCGTCCCGCTCACAGAGCAGGAACTCACATTCCTTCGTGCCACCGTCAACAGCGTCCAGCCAAAAACCAAACACTTCACGACCCTCGGCCTCCCGCCGGCCGTCGGCACGAGGATCACCAAAAAGCTCCTCGCCTTGGGCTTCATCCAAGAGACGAAAGCCGTCCTCCGAAGCGGCAGAGGAGGGATGGGACTACTTGTTGCGGCTACCCCGGGCGGGATCACCCGATCAGGGATCAAACCACCGACGCAGTCTCGCGGCGGTCGGACCTCCCTCGCCCATATCTTCTACATTCAGGAACTGCACGCAATGCTGCCTGCCTCGACGGTCGAACTGTCCCTCAATGGGTCTAGTGCAGACCTCACCCTCCGATACCACCCTCATCTCATCCCTGCGTTGCGCGCAAGCGCGGCGAACCACCGCGACGTCGAGGAATTTCTCAAGGGACTCGCACACGGCGCACTGGTCGCCCTAGAGTGCGAAGTCTCTCGGGCCGCGCGTACCGGACCACCCAATGTTCGACGCAACCAGGCGAACGGGTACGAGCGGACGATCATCGCCACCCTCGAAGCGTCCCTGGCGAGAACCCGAACAGAACTCCCCGGCCTCCTCAATCCTGAACTGCACAACGACATCCTGGTTGTGGACGTGCTCCGCCTCCTCGATGATCTCCGCGCGGCGAAAAGCGCGGGGGAGCCCCGATGACCGTGGCGAGGCAACAGCGCGGTCACGACGTGACGGCGCGCCGAGCCCGTCGGATTGGACCGCACGGTCAGCCCG
>JBOGYB010000434.1:0-2222 GCA_050696555.1 Solirubrobacteraceae bacterium
GTCCTGTTTAGACTCAAACCCAAGCCCACAACCCCGGAGGACGAAAGATGGCTGACACTCCCACGCTATACGTCTGCCACGGCGACGAAGGCGGCCCACGGATACACCCATGCCGACGAGTACAAGAAGCACTCCACGCCGCCGACATCGAGTACGAGAAAATAGTAGCCGCTCACGGCAACCCGATCCCGTTCCTACGCAAGGGCTCACGCGAGGAGTTGCGCGAAGCTACCGGAGACACAAAGCTACCCGCATTGAAGCTACCCGACGGAACCGTGATCACGCCCTCGCGCGCGATCCACGCGTGGATCGGCGAGCAGGTTGAGCGAGCCTGAGGAAGAACCTCAACGGGGCTTGAGGGTCACCGGCGGGCTGACGATCCCGCTCGCGGAGGTGACGGTACGCGCCAGCCGCTCCTCCGGCCCCGGCGGCCAGCATGCCAATGTCACGGCCTCACGCGTTGAAGCAAGCTTTGACGTACTCGCTTCGCAGACGTTGAGCGAGGCACAACGCGATCGGATACTGACGCGCGCCGGACCGCGGGTCGTAGCGATCGCGCAGGACGAGCGCTCGCAGGCACGCAACCGCGAGTTGGCGCTTGCTCGCCTGGGTGAACGACTGGCAAAGGCACTCGCCGTTCCTAAGAATCGCCGTCCGACCCGTCCCACCAGGGCCTCGCAGGAGCGCCGTCTTCAAGCCAAGCGCCAGAGGACCGAACGCAAGCGCGACCGGCGACCGCCCGAGGACTAGGTTGGCTTACGGCAGCGATCCGCGCGGAGCAAGCCAAATCGACTCGAAAGCCATGACTTCGGCAAGCGCGTCGTAGTCGCTGTCGTAGTGAAGCACCGCTGCGCCGATCTCCTGTGCGGCGGCTGCTTGAAGGTAATCGACTATCGGGATACGTTGGGCGCCCGCGGAGCGATGGGCGAGCGAACGCATCGCATCCTCAGCGGCGCGAGCAAGGACTGCCGTGAACGGCGCTGCTCTCAACACCGCGAGACCCTCCGCCAACGCATCGAAGTCCTCGCCACTACGGGCACTGAGAAGGACCTCCAGCCGCGCAACTGGTGATAGGCGCAAACGACCTCCGAGCAGTGCTTCAGTCCAAATCCCGCGGACACTCGGATGGTGAGCGCGTGACCATGCCGATGTGTCTACGACAAGCGGCAGCTTGCCCCAAACAGCTCGACTATCGGAGCGGCCAGGCACGAAGCTTGCCGTCGCGCACCATGTCCCAATCCCAGGGAGCGGTCTCGGGACGCTCGAAATACCCCGCCAGGCCCTCCAACAGCTCCCTACGACGCTCGTCGGTTGGCTGCTCGCCGGCGAAATGACGTGCTCCCGCGATCGCAAGTTCGCGCACTTGTCGCGAGCGCGAGAGACCGGGCGGAAGATGAGGCGCCGCCGAGCGCAGCGCGCGCGCAAGCTCAGGATCCTCTGTCACCTGAATGCGTGGATGTGACGTAGCCATCTATCGAGTGTACCACCGGTGTACCGGTGAGGATCACGAGGATGCGCTCATAGCGCCCTACGAGGGTGGCCGCCCGTCCCCGATTTGGTGGGACGGGCGGCCGTTGTGGTTATGGCTGTTGGCTTACGCGGTGTTTTGCGTGTTGCCGGGTGTTGTTGTGGTTTTTAGCGGAAGCTCCAGGCGCTACCGGAGGTGAGTTTGGCTTTGATGCTGCCGCCGAGGAGTATTTCGAAGGAGCCCATTCGTAGTTCGGCTGTGCCGGCGTGGAGTTGGATCGTTTGGGATGCGAGTTCTTCCTGGCCGTGGGGCATGATGAAGCGTGCCTGCCCTGTGAGTTTCTGTGTGGGGCCGAGCACGCATTCTGGGTTCGAGAAGTTGATTTCGGCGAACGTGGTGCCTGTTTGGGGCTTTAGCAGCAGGGTGTCTTCGGGGTTTTTGCTGCCGAGCGCCGCTTCGATCTTCAGGGGCTTGGTTTCGATCTTTGAGCCTTCGATGGTGTCGCATGGATAGCTGTTGCCGGCGCAACCGTTGAGCACGAGGTGTCCGATTGTTCCGCCCGCGGGATGGCTGATCACCGCGGTCTGCAATTCCACTTTCCCAGAACAAGTGATGTTCTCGGCACTCGGAATCGTGAGCACGATCGTCGCGGTTGTTTCTGTTGTGGAGGAGAGCGATGCGGTGGTGAGCAGTTCGCTTCCCGCGACGTGCCATGACGCCGCTGATGCTGCTCCTGTGCTCCCCAGTGTTAGTG
>JBOGYB010000435.1:0-2206 GCA_050696555.1 Solirubrobacteraceae bacterium
GGTTAGGCAAGCGTGGGAGCGTTTGGTACGCGAAGTGGCGCGACGCGAGCGGTCAGCACGAGAAGCGGCTCGGTAAGGACTGGAAAGAGCCTGGTCCTCCGCTGCCTGGCTTCCTACGCGGGAAGGAAGCTCATGCGATGCTCGACGCGATCCTCGTGGACGCGCGTCGTGGCGCCGCGGCCCAACGGCGCACTGGCGTGACGTTCAAGGACGTGGCCGAGGATTGGTACAGCTCGGGCAAGCTCAAGCGCGACTGGTCGCCGAACACGAAGACCGACTACCGCTCGGTACTCAACCACCACCTCAACAAAACCTTCGGCGATCTGCGCATCGAGTCGATCAGCACGGCACGCATCGAACGCTGGCGCGACGAGCAGGTGTCCAAGCACGACATGAGCCGTCGCAACGCGAACAAGCTGCTGGCGATCCTGCACGGGATCTTCGAGCACGCAGTGCGCAAGCACGGCCTCTTGAGCAACCCAACTAAGGGAGTCGAGAAGCTACGCGAGTCCTACCAAGCGGCCCGCTTCGACTTCTATTCGCCTGAGGACATCCACAAACTGGTCGCAAGCGCCAGCGACTCGCAGGACGGAACGATCTATCTCACGGCCGCGTTCAGCGGACTGCGCCGGGGCGAACTGATTGCGCTGCTGTGGGAAGACGTGGACTTTGAGAACCACTCGATCCGTGTTTGGGAAACGGTCAAGCGACGGGAGCGGGGTGTCCCGAAGTCGCGCCGGGCACGCACCGTCCCGATGGTTGAGGACGTTGCAGACGCTCTCAAGCGCCTCAAGGGACGCGAGAGCCACACACAGCCCAAAGACCCGGTTTTCGCTGGCGAGTCAGGCGAGACGATCGACGGTTCGGCTCTGCGCCGCCGCTACGTAGAAGACCTCGACAGCGCCGGGCTGCGGTTCCTGCGCTTCCACGATCTGCGGCACACGTTCGGGTCGCTCGCGATCAACTCCGTGTCGATCGTCCAAGTCCAGGCTTGGATGGGCCACGCGGACATCAAGACGACCATGCGCTACCTACACCACAAGAGCAGGGCGGACGACGCCCGACAGCTATCAAGCGCCTTCCGACCCAAGGATCAAGAACTCGACGAGGCTGCCTGACCTCTCGCTGGAGCGTGAGTATCTGCCTAGTATCGAGCTCTCCATTGGTGGCAGGCCTATAGGAGTTGTCGGTGCGGTGATCACGAGACGTAGCGCTCCACCGAACAGCACAATCAGCAGTTGACTTTACTGTCCAGTAGATGTCGTCATTCTCCATATACCCGAACTATTCGCGGATAGGGACCCTCCGGTACGATTTGGCTATGCCACAAGCACGTAGCGGTAATCTCTCCGCAAGCATGGCAATTCTGGGCCTGCTCGTCCAGCAATCCGACACGGCTTCTGGCGTGGGGGTGCGCCTAACAGAGATGTTTCCTCGAGCACAGTGGTCTCGTACCTCGGTACACAAAAACATACCCGGCCTGGTCAAACAGCGGCTAGTGCGACTAGTAGCCAAGGGGGCCGAGCCTGGGCTTGATTCCTACGAGGCGACCACGAGAGGAATAGCGCGCTTCCGGGCGTGGATTCGCGAATCGACGGCCGTGTCTCCTCCGATGCGAGATGCCTTTCAAGGGCGGCTGTCGTTCGTCGAGCGGGACGAACTGGACATTTTGATTGAGACCGTACGTCAAGCAGAAGCCGCCTATCGCATCGAATATGCAGCCGCGCAGGGGCGCGTCAAGGGGGTGTCGCGGTCCATGCGCCGATCCGCTGAAGCTTCGAGCTGGCAGTCCAAGCTGGAGTTCATCCAGTCGGGCGACGAAGCGACGCTTCTGGGCTTGATGTTTCGGCGGCTGCAGAAGCTTGGTGATGAGCTAGAAGGACTGCTTGAGGAGTATTCGGCGCCCGGTCACGCCGTCTAGGAGTGTGATGTCTGATCTGCTCGTGATGAGCGGTGTCAACAAGGGTTACTGGCGTGGAGCACGCCAGGTTCAGGTGCTGATCGACGTGTCGCTGCAGGTGTGTGCGAGGGAGATCGTCACGGTGGTTGGAGCCCGCGATGAAGGCAAGACGACCCTTCTGAAGCTAGCTGCCGGCATGGAGCGTCCTGACGAGGGTCGGGTGCTGTTCGATGGACAGGACCTCGATGGCCTGTCTGCTCTGAAACGAGAGCGATTGCTGGGGACGACAATCGCCTGGGTTACCCG
>JBOGYB010000436.1:0-2197 GCA_050696555.1 Solirubrobacteraceae bacterium
GCATGGTGGAGAGAGCTACAAGCGCAAGCTGGTGGCCAACCTGGAGCGCCTGGGATACCGGGTCAACCTGGAGCCGACCGCCGCCTGAGGAGCTTCGCGCGGGCGGATTTTCTCATCAGACATCCCTCTCGCTTCGCTCGCGGAGATGCCGAGGCGCGCCCCCTAATGGGGAGATGGCGAAGCCAGCCCCTGGTGGTCATCAGCTTCCCGTCGTAGTCATGGGGAGGGAGCGCGAGGGAGGGGGTGCCTGCTCGTGGAAACTGTGGATCGTCGTCCGAGCCGGCAGCGGGCGAGCACTTCCGCCCCCGGGGCCCGAGCCCTCCGTGGAGACCGTGCCCCCGCTGCTTGGTGAGGAGAGTTCTGACGGCTGGTGGGATGTCGTGCCCCTGAGCACTCGTCCATTAGGGCGCCGCCGCTCTCCTCTGGCTCGCCATCGTCCACGGAGGAGCCAGCCATGATCTTTGTTGGCGTCGACTGGGCCGAGGTCCACCACGACGTCACCGTGCTCGACCAGGAGGGATCGGTCCTCGGTCGGCTGCGCATCCCCGACACCATCGACGGCGTGCGCCGGGTCCATGCCCTGGTCGCGGAGTATGTCGACGATCCCCAGCAGGTGGTGGTGGGTGTCGAGACCCCGACCGGCTTGGTCATTCAGGCCTTGGTGGCCACCGGGTACGAGCTCTACGCCATCAACCCCAAGGCGGCCAGCCACTACCGCGAACGCCACGGCGTGTCTGGAGCGAAGTCCGACGCCGGCGACAGCAAGATGCTCGCCGACCTGGTCCGCACCGACCGTCACAACCACCGCCGCCATCTCGGCGACTCCGACTTGGCCGCCGCGGTCACGGTGCTGGCCCGCTCCCACAAGGAGCTGATCTGGCAGCGTCAGCGCCAGCTCAACCAGCTGCGCAGCGCTCTGCGCCTCTACTACCCCGCCATCCTGACCGCCTTCGACGACCTCGGTGCAGCCGACGCTCTGTTGCTGCTGCAGCGCGCCCCAACCCCCGCCGAGGGACGCGAGCTGTCGCTCGCCAAGCTGCGCTCGATCCTGCAGCGGGCGGGCCGTCGCAAGCTGCTGGACGAGCGAGCCCAAGCCCTCCAGCTGGAGCTCCGCCGCCCCCAGCTCGAGGCTCCACCACTGGTGGCCCGCGCCCACGGCCGCAGCGTCCGCGCGCTGGTGACCTTGATCCAAGCCGCCACCGAGCAGATCGCGGCCCTCGAGGCCGATCTGGTGGAGAGTTTTGAAGCGCACCCGGACGCCGAGATCATTCGCAGTCTTCCCGGACTCGGCGCCATCCTCGGCGCCCGGGTGCTGGCGGAGTTCGGCGACCAGCCGACCCGATTCGCGGATGCTAAATCACGCAAGAACTACGCGGGGACCTCGCCGATCACCAAGGCATCGGGCACCAAGCGGGTGGTGCTGGCCCGCTTCGCGCGCAACGCCTGGCTGGGCGACGCCTGTGACCGCTGGGCGTTCTCCTCGCTGACCCGATCACCAGGGGCGCGCGCCTACTACGACGCCCTCCGAGGTCGTGGACAGAGCCACCATGCCGCGCTCCGGATGCTCGCCAACCGTTGGGTGGGGATCCTTCACGGCTGCCTCCGCCACCGCCAGCGCTACGTCGAGGAGACCGCCTGGACGGCGAGGGAGGTCGCTGCATGACGACCTCCGCCCCTCCCCGCCGGGATGCGTTCGACGCGATCCTCCGCCACCTCTTGACAACCTATTGGCGTGGGATGTCTCCACGCCGGCACTCGCCGGCGGCGCGCGCGTTGCGCGCGCTGCGTCCTTGGTCATGTGGGCCGAGGTACCACAAGAGGAACCGGCAGGCCGGTTCCTCACAATCCCGCCAGCGGCCTCGACCCTTCGTCCTCATGGACAGCGAAACTTCCGGTGAGCAGCGCGTCAGCGCTGCTCCTCAGGTACCTCGCCCGATGCGTCGTTGACGCCACGCGCGCAACGCGCGCGCCGGCCGGGAGTCCGGCCGCAGGGGGGGCGCGCCTCGGCATCGCGCCGCGCCAGCGTGCGCGATGTCTTTGGCGCGAACGGGGGGGAGGTACTCCCCCCCGAGTCAAAGTTCGTCTTCTGCTCTCGGGGCGCTAGGCCGGGGTGAGCGAGCCTCCCACCGGCCGGTAGTCGAAGCGGTAGCCGACACCGGGCACCGCGTGCACATACGTGGGGTGCTCGTTGTTGGGC
>JBOGYB010000437.1:0-2196 GCA_050696555.1 Solirubrobacteraceae bacterium
GCTTGGGGCCGCGCCGTCTCTTCGCGCCTACTGGTGTGTTGGCTAGCGATGGGCAAGCGCCGGCGAGCGCCCGCCCACAGTCGCCGCTCGGGCTAGTGGAAGCTCCAGGTTTGGCTGGTTGTGAGTTTGAGCTTGATCGTGCCGGTCACTGTGACCGGTGCCGATGACCAGGCGAGTTCGCCGCCTTCTGTGTGGAGTTGCAGTTCTTGTTCTGCGAGTTCTGTTTGTCCTTTGGGCAGCAGGTTTTTCATTTTCCCGGTTATCCTCGCGGACCCGAAGAGTTGGCATTCAAGCCCGGTGATGTTGAATTCCATGAACGTGGTTCCCGTTGTCGGTTTCAGCGTGAGCTTGTCTTCGGGGCTTGTCGAGCCGAGCGCGGCTTCGATCGTGAGGGGCTTGCTTTCGATCGTGCTAGGCACTATGCAGTTCCCATTGTTGGCGCATTCGCGTAGCACAAGGTGTTCGATGCTGCCAGTTGTGTGCGCGGTGATTTTACCGTTTTTCAATTCCACTCCGGTGCATTCGAAATAGACACCGGGTGCATATTCCACCTTGATCACTTTCGTCACCGCCGGTTTGGATGCCAGTCCGGCCGATTCGACGAGGGGGTTGTTAGCGACACGCCATTCCGCCGCGGACGCGCTCGCTGCCCCAGCGACGGACAGCGCGAGTGCGCATAGCGCTATCGAGAGCGCCTTCGATCGAGTTTTCATACTGCCTCCTTTTTTGTGGTCTAGCCCGGTTTGGGCATGCTTCAGAGCGTTGTTGTGAGCGCACGCGGACGTGCACGGCCTACAACAACGCGAGTGGGGCTCAGGGCCCGCGGTCTCTATCTGCGCTTCCGCTACGAGCGGTGCGCTCGGCGGTGACGGCTTGCCTTCCGGGCTTTCTTCTTGGTCTTCTTCTTCTGGCAGCCGGTCACTGCGATCTTCGTGTTCTGTTTGATGCTCGCACCGTTCTGTCCGGTGATGCTGGTGGGCATGTTGAGGTTGGTTTGGCAGAGTTTCCCGGCGGGTGCCGCAAGGATCGAGTGGGGTCCCTCGGGTAGCGTGAGCGTGAAGCTTGTGACTGGTGCGTCGGGGACCGTGTCGAAACTGGAGGAGGTGATCCCGTTCTTGATGTTCGTCTTACCGTCCAGGATCAGCATGATCCCTTCGCCCTGCAACACAACCTCAAGATCCGGGAACCCAGCACCACCATGACTGACGAGATACGCGGGTCCGCTCAACGGGTTGGCAAGGACGGGCGTATGAGCAACGGCGGTCCCCACGTTAGATCCTGACGGACAGGCTGCGGGGTTCGCTTCGAACACGCTCGCCTGACACGCCAGTTTCAACGTGGAGTTACGCGACGGCAACTTCTTTGGCAGGGTAACGTGCACCCTGCCGATGTTCGCCTGACCCGTCCCCGAGGACACCTTCACGCTCAACGCGGCACCGTTAGCGCGTGAGCTCTTGGCCTGTGTTGAGGCCGTGAACTTCGGTTTGAACGGTAGGTTCGCGCAACCCTGAGCTTGGAACGGACTCGACACATTGGTTTGTGTGCCCTGGGTCGACGTGATCGTACCGGTGACCTTCAACTGTTCGCAACTGGTCGGGTTGAACGTAAACGCCTTGTTGTCGAGTGTGACGTTGACCGTACGGATACGTAGTGGGACTCCGTCGATGATCTGCGGGATAGACCCCGCACCACTCACCGGGGTAGACGTCGTGACCTGTCCCGTGTTCGGGTCGACCGATACCCCGGCGCGGACGATCACGTTCCCGAGATTGAACGGTCCCGCCACAGCCGGCACCACCGCTGAGAGACCGAACGGTGCACCCGCATAGGGGCCGGTGAAATACACCTGACCCGATTGCCAGTAGGGCTGACTACCCGCACCGATAGCCACAGTCGCCGACCCGATACGGCTAGAGGACGGACAATCACCCTGCGATGCTTGCGGTTCAGGGCACCGCGACACGTTCGCGACCGAAGCCAACAGGCCCTCCGGCAACGTCGTCGAGAGCGCACTGATGTTCTGTTCGCGGTCTTCGCGCTTGACCGTCAACGTGAACGGGCTGTGAGCACCAGCCAGCGGGCTCGTATCACCCGCCGTAAACGCTGGGGTGAATGGTTGTGGGCCGCACCCTTCGTTGACCTCAAAAGCGCCTTCAGGTGTCGATGCTTTCCCACCGCTCCACGGCGCTACATACC
>JBOGYB010000438.1:0-2188 GCA_050696555.1 Solirubrobacteraceae bacterium
TGCATGGTCTGGGGACAGGCAGATGATCCTCCAGGCGGGATCCGCGACTCGCTGGGCGCGGTCACCAAGGCCGAGGGCTTCCCCACGCGCGCGCAGCTGATCGAGCGCTATGAAGAGCGCTCGGGCCGTTCGATGAGCGACTTGCACTGGTATGTCACGCTGGCCGTGTGGAAGATGACGGTGTTCATGGAGGGCAACTACAAGCGCGCGCTGGCGGGCGCCACCGACGACCCCTACCTCAAGCACTTCGGAGAGGGTGTGCTGGCACTTGCTCAGCATGCCGAGGAGGCCATGCACGGTGAGTGACGGGGCCCAACAGCAACCCATCCGCTGCCTGTTGATCGACTGGGGCGGGGTACTCACCACCAACCTGTTCGCCTCCTTCCACGAATACTGCGTGGGTAACGGAATCGACTCCGAGCAGTTGGTCGCGGGCTTTCGCTCCAACCCCGATTTCCGCGATCTCTTGATCGCGCTGGAGAAGGGGCAGATCTCAGAGCCCGAGTTCGAGGGGCGCTTCGCCGAGATCCTGGGCGTTGACTCGCTGGGACTGATCGACGGGCTGTTCGCGGGCGTGGCACCCGACACGGCGATGGTCGAGGCGGTCAGGGCAGCACATGACGCCGGCGTCCGCACGGCGCTGGTATCCAACTCCTGGGGTGTGCACCGCTACCCGCACGAGCTCTTCGACGCGCTCTTCGACGGCATCGTCATCTCCGCCGAGGTCGGCACGCGCAAGCCGGCCAAGCGCATGTACGAACTGGGCGCGCAGCGGGCCGGAGCGAGCCCACAGGAGTGCGTGTTCGTGGATGATTTGCCCTTCAACCTCACGCCGGCCCAGGAGCTGGGCATGGCGACCGTGCACCACACGAGCGCCGAGAGCACGATCCCCGAACTCGAACGGCTGCTCGGTGTGGGATTGGTTGAACCCACAGAACCGCAACGCTAGAACCGCACGGATGGATCCAAAAGTTTGGATCAGCTTGGAATAAGATCGTAGGTCGTCTGTCGCGCGAGAGCCCGACCGCGGAGTCGCGCCGTCCTCCGTCTCGCACCTATGCCCGGCTCAGGGACCTACGCTCGGCTTAGTCGCGCTTGCCGCGCCCATACAGAAGCTTGAACAGGCCGCCCAAGAGGCGCGATGTCCTGGCCTTGTAGGGATACATGTGCGGTTCGCGCTTGAGCGCGAGCTTGGGGGTGATCACGATCGCTTGCTGGGAGCAGTACTTGCGGATGCCGCCGGTGCCGTGGCGCGAGCCGAGCCCAGAGGCCTTGGCGCCGCCCATCGGCAGCTCCAGCACCGTGTAGTTGATCATCGCGTCGTTGACGTTGACAGCACCGGCCTCGATGCGCCGGGCGAGCTGTTCGCCCCGCTCGGTGTCGCGCGTGAAGACCGAGGCGCCGAGACCGTAGGGCGAATCGTTGGCGAGCCGCACCGCCTCCTCGGCGTCTGCGACCTTCATGATCGGCAGCGTTGGCCCGAAGGTCTCCTCGGTCATGCACTTCATCGTGTTATCGACGTCGACGAGCACGGTCGGTTCGAAGAAACGCCCGTCGCCGGGGGCCTGGCCGCCACCGGTCAGGATCCTTGCACCCTTCTCCCGGGCATCGGCCACGTGGTCTGCGATCGTCTGCAGCTGCGGTGGGAAGGTGATCGCGCCCACATCCACCGAGCCGGGCCCGCCGGGAGCGCCGACGCGCAGCGCGCGCACCTTCTCGCTGACCTTGGCGACGAACTCGTCGTAGATCGGCTCCTCGACATACGCCCGCTCGATCGAGATGCACGTCTGACCGGCATTCTGCATCGAGTAGTAGGTGGCGAAGTTTGCCGCCCGCTCCAGATCGGCGTCGGCGAGCACGATCATCGGATCCTTGCCGCCCAGCTCCAGTGAGCAGGGGATCAGCCTCCGTGCAGCGGCCTCGGCGACCTTGCGTCCCGTCTTGGTCGAGCCGGTGAACATCACCATGTCCACCTGCTCGATCAGCGCAGCGCCGGTGCTACCACGACCGGTGGCGACCTGAAAGACGTTCTCCGGTAGCCCGCACTCGCGCAGGGCGTCGGCCATCAGCAGCGAGGTCAGCGGCGTGACCTCCGAGGGCTTGAGGATCACACAGTTACCGGCCGCGAGCGCGGGGATGCAGTCGCCGAAGGAGTTTGTGAGCGGATAGTTCCAGGGTCCAATCACAC
>JBOGYB010000439.1:0-2186 GCA_050696555.1 Solirubrobacteraceae bacterium
CGGCCTCACGATCTCCTCGCCCGAGTTGCAGCTCACGCGCGGCCTCTCGATCGTTCAGCCCGATGCCCTGCAGGGGGCACCCGAGCAGGCCTTGCCGGTGTTGGGATCCCGCGGCGAGGACCACCATATGCTCATCGTGTTCACCACCCGTGAGCAAGATCCCCAGACCGCGCTTACTCAGGGGATGGACGTGGTACGCGAGCTGCTGCGTGCCCTGCGGCTGTTCGGTGACGGACGTCTCGCGCTTGGTGCCCGTGCCTTCACCCGCATCGGCCACTCCTCCTGGAACACCATTGCGACAGGTCTCGGCGGGCGCCCCCACGGGATGCTCCTCGTCACCCCCGAGCAGGAGGACGAGCTGCGCGGTTTCTGCAACCTCGTGTCCCGTCGCACGCCGCACGCCAGCCCGGTGGCGTGGGCGCTGAGACGCTTCGAGCTCGGTTGCGAGCGCCCCAGTGAGTACGAGGGCATCAGCGACCACCTGCTCGCGATCCGTGCGCTACTCGGAGCCCCGTCGGAGCTGGAGCCCGACGGTGTCCCCGACGGACTCCTGGCCGGTCGCCTCGCCGCGCTTTGCGCCACCCCCGAGAATCGCGCCACGCTTACAGAACGCACGCTCTCGGCGATCGCGTTGGAGCGCGATGTCATCGCCGGCACTTCGGTTGAACATACCGGTGGGCTGATGCTGGCGCGTGACCTCTCAAACCACCTACGTGCGCTGCTCCGGGACGTCATCTGCGGACACCTCCCCTCCGAGCTCTCATCGCTCGCCGACGAGCTGTTGCTCTCCGGCGAGGAGCACACGGAGCAAGACGTCGCTCTTGTCGCAGCCTCCTGACCGGCGGATCGGAGAGTTCCTGACAAGGACGCACTGACCGAAATGTGCGAAAGCACATGAAGGAGGAGGACACCGTCAGGGGCTCCGAGGCGCCGGTCAGGAGAAGAGATAGTGGGCGACGAGCGCCAACCCTCTGAGATCTTGCACGTCGCCGTCGATGTGCGGAACGAGCAGTGGGTTGGATTCGCCCAGCGCCCTCGACAGCCTCGCCACGGCCTCCCGATCGCGGCGCGCGAGTACGTCAAAATCAGCGAAGTTGCTTGCCACGCGCTCCGCAAGCCCCTCTCCCAACTCCTCTGAGAAGAGCGCGGCCACCTGCTCCACGCTGTGCCCGTCCAATCCCAGGCTATGGCAACGGTTGACGATCAAACCGGCGAATCGCATCCCCTCGCGAGCGATCTCCTTGTGCAGGAACTCAGCCTCTCTTGCGGGCTCGTGCTCGGGTGAGGTGACGATCAGGAAGCCCGTGGAGGGGTCGCGTAGCAGGCGCTCCACGCCGCGTGCTCGCTCGCGGAAACCGTCGATGAGTCCCGACAGGGAGCCGAAGAAGCCCGACAGCTCCCCCACCAGGTTGACCCCGGTCACGCGGGCGAAGACCGAGAACATGAGGCTTGTGGAGCGTCCAAGCAAGCCGCGGGCGACACCCCCGGGCGCGGCGAGCAGCACCTTCAGCGCTCGCCCCTCCAGGAAGTGTGTGAGACGGTCAGGGGCGTCGAGGAAGTCCAGGGCGTTGCGCGAGGGGGGTGTGTCGAGCACGATCGCATCCCAATCCCCGTCGCGGTCAAGCTCATAGAGCTTTGCCACCGCTGTGAACTCCTGCGAGCCCGCCACCGCCGAGGAGAGCTCACGGTAGATGCGGTTGGAGAGGATCTCCTCGCGTGTGCCCCCGTCCGGGGCGAGACGTTCGATAAGGGCGTCGAAAGTGCCCTTGGAGTCGAGCATCATCGCCCACAGCTCCCCTTCGAACCGGGGGTCGTGGCTACTATCCCCATCCACACCTCCGGGCAGCGCGCCCACGGCGGCGGCGAGCGTGCTTGGCTCGACACGGTGCGGCTCCCCGGTCAGATGGTCAAGCCCGAGCGCGGTTGCGAGCCGCTTGGCTGGATCGATGCTCACCACAACCACCTTCCCCCCACGCGCTGCCAATCCGAGCGCCAGCGCTGCCGAGACGGTGGTCTTGCCGACTCCCCCCGCGCCCACGCACACGCACACGCGCTTTTCCGCCAGACGCTTCTCCAAGGGGACGCGAGGTGTGGACACCCGGGGATCGTAGGGCGGTGGGTGCGCGAGGGGGTTGGTGTATTGCCATTTTGGGGTGACTCGCGTGCGCGTGCGCGGAGTAAGGCCC
>JBOGYB010000440.1:0-2181 GCA_050696555.1 Solirubrobacteraceae bacterium
GTGCGAGCCTCCTCCCCATTCGTCGCGGTCGGCGGTATCAACCGCCGTCGACTGCACGTATCCCATGTGCTGACTCCGGGGCTTTACAGACTCACACTCCGCCCACACACGGGTGCCTCACGCTCGCTCGCGATTCGCGTCCCATAAGGGCCTCCGTTTGAGAGGAAGAGCAGCTATGTGGCCGGACGCCGTGAGTCCGCACCCTTCTCATATTGACCTCCCGACCGACCCCCCGCGGGTGGATGCTCGCGCAGATCTTGCTCGAGCGCTTCACCACGCTCGGTGAGCCACCACGAGTTCGGTGTCCCTCGCGCCGGACCGCTCCCCCCGCGATTGACTACCAACCCCTGGTACTCGAGCCGCGTGAGGATCTTCGAGATCTGGCCCTGGTCGATGATCCCCGCGCGCTCTGCCACCTCGCGGTTGCTGGCCGCCGGTAGCTCGGCGATCGCCCGCAGCACACGCACTGTGCGGTAGGTCATTCGCGCTCCCCCTTGCTCGTGAGACGAACTGCCGGCCGGCCATAGATCCACCTGCGGCGCGGTCTCCCGTGGGGGCGGAGGCGACTTGTAAAGCTCCCTGCCTGCCGCCGCAGCTCCCAGATATGGCAGGGTGATCAGGCTCATCAGCTCTCCATAGAGGTCGATCAATCTCGGCCCCTCCTCGACCGACCCGTCGTAGTCGCTCGCAGGTACGGGGGAGCGGGCGAGCAGGCGTGTGTAGAGCACCGCCAGCACTGCCCCTACAGTACCCTCGGCAACCACGGGCCCGGAGACTCGATTCCCGCTCTGAGCGCGTCCGCGATCGACGACCTCGCACAGCTCCACGATCACCCGCGATCGCCGCTCCAACACGCGCGAGCCACCGCCGGCGGCGTGCACGATACACAGCTGGGCCAAGAGCGGCTGCTCGTCAAAGAAGCGCAGCAGCGCCGCCAGCGCGGCCCTGATCCCCTCGAGCCAGCCCCGCTCGGCGGAGTAGGCGTCCACAGCAACCACCCGCGCTTGGGAGAGCCCCCAGTCGAGAGTCGCCAGCAGGCAATCCTCGATGTCCGCGAACAGTTCGTAGAAGAGCCTGCGTGAAACCCGGGCACGCGCGATCACGCGTGCCACCGTCACCGACGACACGCCGCGGATGGCCACCTCTTCGGCCATCGCTCCCAGAATCCTGGATCGCTGAATCTCCTCCACGTTGGATCGCGTCGATCGCTCTCGTCCACTCGTGCACTCGAGTAGATCCCCGATCTCCGCGTTTGCTTGATATTACTCGTGGCGAGCATCTGTCTACTGTCCACTCAAGGCACGGGGGACGGCTGTAGCCCTGACGGCAGCCGGTTCAGCCGTGAAAGCGCACCGACGCAGGCACTTAACGACGGTGCAAGTCCGTTTGCAGAGCCCGCAAAAGCTTGTGATCCGGGTACCGCGTGACTAGCTTGCCAGGACGCTGACCGCACCTGACCCGCGACCGGGGGGACGAGTACGGCGCGAAAGCACATGAAGCCACCCACTTCTCCACCGATCAGGATGCGCTACGTGATCGCCCTGCTGAGCCTGCTCGCGACGGCCGCCGCCCCCGCGCTTGCCGGTCAATCACAGGGTGCGCTGGAAAGCGGTATCTCCACCTCGAGCGCGAGGGAGGGAGTAGTCGGCGCGGGCATACGCGCCGACTCGCAGAGGATCGCCGGCTTCCAGGGCAACATCAGCGATCTGCAGACGCGCCTTTCTGCCCTTGAATCGAGCCTCACCACCGAGCGCCGTCTGCTCGACCACCTGCGCCTGCAGCTGAAGGCAGCGCGTTCGCGCTTGGCCTCGCTTGTGACGCAACTCGCACACGATCGACAGGTGCTGATCGCCCAGGTGGTCGCCGCCTACGAGTCGCCCCCGCCAAGCATCGTCACCGTGATCCTCGATGCACACGGCTTTGGCGATCTGATCGAGCGGGTAGACGACCTCAAGGCGATCGGCGAGCAGAACGCCAGTGCAACCGAGCATGTGATCGAAGTACGTGCGGCCGTGGCAACGGAGACAAAGCGCCTGGCGGTGCTCACCTCCTCCCACCAGCGCGAGACAACCGCCGTGCTGGTGCAACGCGACGAGGTCGCCAGCCTGCATCTTGCGCTCGTTAACCGCCAGTTGCGCTACGTCCACTCACGCGAACGCAAGAGCGCGGAGCTCGGGGAAC
>JBOGYB010000441.1:0-2177 GCA_050696555.1 Solirubrobacteraceae bacterium
GTACCCGCCTCGGCGGTGGGCTGGCGGGGCACAATGGCCTGAAGTCGATCAAGCGTGAGCTCGGCAGCCCCGACTTCATGCGCGTGCGGGTGGGCGTGGGGCGGCCCAAATCGACCGATCCGGAGATCGTCTCTGCCTACGTCCTTGGTCGCTTTCGCGAGCCTCCAAAGCAGGTCGAGGATCTGATCGACGGCGCTTGTGTTGCTGTGGAACGCGTGCTCGTGGGCGAGGAGTAGGCCGTGGCTTTGCGTGCACTGCTTGGCGCGATCGACCAGGACCCGGGCGGTTTGCGGTTGGCCGGCGAGGGTGGGCATGCCTTCGTGTCCGCCTCGCTGCGCCCCTTCGCGATTGCCGCATTGCTCGACCGCGATCCCCACCGGCCGGCGCTCGTGGTTGTAGGTGACGATCGTGCTGCCCGTGACCTGGCGGGAGACCTGAGCGCCTGGTTGGCACCCCGACGCGTCCGCTTCTACCCCTCGCGAGGGGTGACCTACGAGTCGCACCTCACCCCGCCCGCGCATCTCGTGGGTCTGCGTGTGGCGGCGCTCGATGCGCTGCTCCCGCCGGCGGAGGACGGCGGTGAGAATGAACGGGGTGGGAGGACGGTGGCAGCAGCACAGGTGGAGACGGATGCTCCGGTAGTGGTGGTCTCCGCGGTGGCGCTCTCCGAGAAGGTCCCCGACCCGCAGCTTCGGCCTCGCTCCTTCACGCTGCGGGTGGGCGAGTTGCTCGACCTGGATGAGTGTGCAGCCGACCTGGTGGGGGCAGGGTACGAACGCGTCGATCAAGTACAGGAGCGCGGGCAGTTCGCGTTGCGTGGGGGGCTATTGGACGTGTTCCCCGCCACGGAGGAGCACGCGGTGCGCGTGGATATGTTCGACATCGAGATCGAATCGCTGCGCTGGTTCTCCACGTTCACGCAGCGCTCGCTAGGGGACGTCGAGGAGGTCGAGATCGCACCTGCCGCCGAGCTCGCCCCAGAGCATCGTGAGCTGGCGGAGATCGCCGCCGCGACAGGTGCGTTCAGCGCGGGCGAAGGCGAGGAGGGCGAAAGTCGCCCTGACATCGCGGAGTTGCTTCCAGTCGAGCGCTTCGGTGCGCTACTCGACCTGGTTGGTACCGACACCGAGCTGCTGGTGGCTGCCGAGGAGGAGCTTGCTCCTGCGCTCGGCGACAACTGGAACGACGTGTGCGCGGCGTTTGCCGACGACGATGCCCACCACCTGTACGTGAGCCCCGAGGAAGTGCTCGCCGCCGTCGCGGCCCGCACACGCATCTGGCTCTCGGCGATGTCGGCCGACCAGGAGATCGAGCTGCGGGCCTCCACTGCCGACACCGCCGCGCGGTCGCTCGCCGAGGCCGAGCCGGAGTTGGAGAAGCTGGTGCGTTCTGGCTACCGCACCGTCGTCGCTTTCCCTCGCAGGGGCGAAGGGGAGCGTGCCGCCTACAACCTCGGCCGCCTACAGGCCGACTGGTTGGACGGGGATGTGGACGTGACACGCGCTCCGCTGGAGCCGTCGTTGCGCTTCGCCGCCGCCTCGCTGCGGGAGGGCTTCGTGGCGCCTTCGCTGAAGCTCGCGGTGTTCCCCGAGCACCGTCTGTTGCGCCGTCGTCGCGCCGAGCGAGGAGGCGCCGCAGCGCCCGGGGGCCCCGCGCGACGTGGCGCCCTGCGTTCGTTCACCGAGCTGCGCACCGGAGACATCGTGGTACACGAGGATCACGGGATCGCGCGCTTCGCCGGCTTTCAGACACGCACGGTTGCCGATGTGACGCGTGACTATCTCTATCTCGAATACCAGGGGGACGACAAGGTGTTCGTCCCCACCGACCAGCTCGCCAAGATCTCACGCTACGTGGGGGCCGGCGGCGACGGGGGGCCTCCGCTCTCGAAGTTGGGAGGCTCGCGCTGGGAGGCGATGAAGGCGAGGGCCCGCCGCGCCGCGCAGGAGCTCGCGGGGGAGCTGCTTAGCCTCTACACCGAGCGCCGCCGCCGTGCGGGCCATGCCTACGGGCCTGACACCGAGTGGCAGCGGGAGTTCGAGCAACGCTTTCCCTACACGGAGACCGCCGACCAGCTCGAAGCGATCGAGCTTGTGAAGGCGGACATGGAAGCCCCCCGTCCGATGGACCGGCTCGTGTGCGGCGACGTGGGGTACGGCAAGACGGAGGTGGCGTTG
>JBOGYB010000442.1:0-2171 GCA_050696555.1 Solirubrobacteraceae bacterium
CTGCTGGGGGCTCTGCTCTACAAGGCCACCGGCGACCCCTTCTACCGAAGGGAAGTTCTCAAGTTCCTGGGGTGGGCGGACACCAATTTCGTGACCGAACGCAGCCTCTACAAGCGCACCGACTTTGACCCCACCCCGACCCCCTACATCGAGGGACCGCTTGTGGAGGCTCATCAAGTGTTGTGCGAAGTGGGTGTGTCGCAGGCGTGTGGACGTGCGAGGCAGCTCGCCGACGCATCCCTCCAGCGCTTCGCCGACCGGCTGAACATGGGGCCACAGTTCGACGCGATCTACCTGCACTGGATGCTCGTGTACGGGGGGCAGACCGGCGATACCCGCTGGGAGGCGCTGGCAAGGGAGATGGGGGTACGCGCCGGAGAACATGCGCGCGACGCGCGGGGGCTCTATCTACGCGCGTGGGACGGTACGCCGATCACCGCCCATCAGGGGGCGCCGAACATGCTGCAAACCGACGCCGCCACGCTCGAGCTGTACGCGTGGCTGGCGGTGGGCTAGGCGCCGACCGCAGCGGTGGCGCGCGCGCGCGCGGCATCGCGCCGCAGCGCGGTGAGCAGCGCTTGCACCACGAGTGAGTCGAATTGGGTGCCGGCGCCGCGCTTGAGCTCGTCAAGCGCTGCGTCGTAGCCGATGGAGTCGCGGTAGGGACGATCCGAGGTCATCGCCTCATAGGCGTCGGCAACCGCCACGATGCGTGCCTCGAGTGGAATGGCTCCGGCAAAGAGGCCGAGCGGGTAGCCGAGGCCGTCGGGACGCTCGTGGTGGGCGGCCACCCATTCGCGCACGTCGGAGAGGGAGTCGTGCTCGATGATCTGGGCGCCGAGCGCGGGGTGGCCCTTGATGATCTCGTACTCCTCCTCGGTGAGCGGGCCGGGCTTGTGGAGAATGCTGTTGGGGACCCCGGCCTTGCCGATGTCGTGCAGGATCCCCGCAAGCCGGATGCGGCTCACGCGGCGCTCGGGGAGGCCGAGCTCGCGGGCCATCATCTCGGCGTAGCGGCCCACGGTCTCGGAGTGGCGGGCGTTGCCGGAAAAGCGCAGGTCCACCGCCTCGGCGAGGTCGAGGATGGCGACGATGAAGCGCTCTCCCTGGATGTCGAACTCGTCACGTGAGGAACGCAGCACGTTGCGCAGCACGGGTGTGTGGCTCACGGTGCGGTTGCGACCGCTCTCCTTGGCTGTATAGAGCGCCTCGTCGGCTGCGTGCAACAACGATGCGGCGGTCTCTCCGTGCCGGGGGTAGATGGCCAGGCCAAAACTGATCGTCACCGGGGTGAGGTCGGAGGAGAACTCGTCGCGGACCATTCGGCGCAGACGCTCGGCCAGAGCGAAGGCGCCGTCGCGGTCGGTGTCGGGGAGCACGATCGCGAACTCCTCGCCCCCTATGCGCGCGGCGGAGTCGATCTGGCGCTTGCCCTCGGAGAGGATATTCGCGGCGCGCTGAAGCGCGATGTCACCGACATGATGCCCGGAGCGATCGTTGACGTCCTTGAAGTCGTCGAGATCGCCGACCAGCACTCCCATCGGGGTGCCGGCGCGGCGCGCTCGTTCGAGCTCGAGGTCGAGCATTTCGCGAAAGCCACGGCGGTTGGAGAGCTTTGTGAGGGGGTCGGTGCGGGCGGCGTCGTAGAGACGCGCAATCAAGAGCTCCAGACGGGCGCGCATAGAGATGATGACCATCGCGCCGACGAGTAGCGTGCCCATTGCCACCAGCCACCATGCCGGTAGGCCACCTATCGGTGGCTTGACCGCCAGGAGCGCACCGTAGGCGACGCCGACGTACACGATCTGAGCGGCTACTTGCTTAAGCGTGAAAAAGTAGGAGGCGTAGAGGAAGACCCACAGGTAGAAGAAGATGAGTGGGCTGGGCGAATCGCCGGAGAAGTAGGCAACACCCGTGATGAGCGTGGAGCCCCAGGCGAGCGTGAGCTGCATCGTCCAGGCGGGGAGCCGTGCGGCCTGGGTGTGGAGCACCGCCGCGACGAGGTAGGCGTTGGCGATGATCGTAAGCTCGCCGATGACGTTCGTGCTCGCCGGGTGAGGTAGTACGACCGTGAGCGTCGCAAGCGTGGCTCCGGCGGCAAACAGTACGGCCAGCACCTCGGCGACGAGACTGACCTGAAAGCTCGCGCCGGTGAAGGAGCTGCCCCAGAC
>JBOGYB010000443.1:0-2170 GCA_050696555.1 Solirubrobacteraceae bacterium
GGTTACGTGTACATCGCCAAGCCCCCGCTTTACAAGATCAAGCAGGGCAGCCGCGAGCGCTACATCGAGAAGGAGCACGAGTTGGAGGACACGCTGCTCGCCGACAAGTGGGAGAAGATCTCTATCTTCGACCGTCACGGCACGCAGTTCAAGCTCACCGACACGCGCTGGCAGAAGTTCGTGCGCCTGCTCAAGCAGTACGAGGGGTGGTCCTCCTCGCTGCGGGCCGTGCACGGCCATGAGATGGTGCAATTCCTGGAGGAGTCCTCGCTGCTGGGGGACCAGGTGACAAATGCCGACGACGCGATCGAGCTGCTCTCCCGCGCGGGCCTGGAGGGAGAGACCCACGCCACTGAGCTCGTCTCCCAGGACGCCGAGGAACTAAAAGTGAGGGCGACCGAGACACGCACCGGCTTCGCGCGCACCCACCACATAAAGCGCTCCCTGTTCGACTCTCAGGAGTACCGCCAGCTCGCCTCCGTGCACCGTCAGCTGATCGACCTTGCCGGCACCCCCGCGTTCGAGGTACGACTCGGCGATGCGCGCGAGGACGCTCCCTCCTTCGAGGCGCTTCGCTTCGCCGTGATGGGGGTCGCCCAGAAGGGTGTGAAGCTGCAGCGCTTCAAGGGGCTCGGCGAGATGAACGCCGAGCAGCTCGCCGAAACGACGATGGACCCCGCGAGCCGGACGCTCGCGCAGGTGACGCTCGAGGACGCCGCGGCTGCCGACCGTACCTTCTCGATGCTGATGGGCGACCAGGTCGAGCCGCGGCGCCTGTTCATCGAAGACAACGCCCGAGCTGTAGCCAATCTTGATGTGTGACGTTATGACCTGCGCTGGCCGGTTCGGGGATGCGAGCGGAGCGAGTGTCTCCCGGTTCGGTCTGCGTCCTCCCTCCCTTATGTGCCCAGCACACTGCGCTCGCTGCGTCCTTGACCTGCTTGGTCCTAACGCCACATACACGTCTGAGGGGGTGATGAACGGTGGCAACTCCTGACACGCTCAGTGGCGGAAACATCGAGCCGCGCGCGCTCGAGGACGAGATGCGCACCGCGTATCTCGACTACGCGATGTCCGTCATCGTCGGCCGTGCGTTGCCCGACGTGCGCGACGGGCTGAAGCCAGTCCACAGGCGGGTGCTGTACGCGATGAACGAGCTGGGTCTCGGCCCGACCCGCTCGTACGCCAAGTGCGCAAAGATCGTGGGGGAGGTGATGGGCAACTATCACCCCCACGGCGACTCGGCGATCTACGACACGCTCGTGCGCATGGCGCAGAACTTCTCGATGCGCTACGAACTGGTGGACGGTCAGGGCAACTTCGGCTCGGTTGACGACGATCCAGCGGCCGCGATGCGCTACACCGAGGCACGCCTGGCGCGAATCGCCACCGAGATGCTGCGCGATCTCGACATGGACACGGTGGATTTCGCGCCCAACTACGACGGCTCGCGTCAAGAACCGCTCGTGCTGCCAGCGCGCTTCCCCAACCTGCTAGTCAACGGCTCCTCAGGAATCGCGGTGGGTATGGCGACGAACATCCCACCCCACAATCTGCGCGAGGTGATCGACGCGACGATCGCCTACATCGAGAACCCGGATATCGACGTGGATGGGTTGATGGCGCACGTGAAGGGCCCCGACTTCCCAACCGGAGGTGTGATTCTCGGACGGGCGGGCATCCGCGACGCGTACGAGACCGGTCGTGGCCGCGTGCGTGTGCAGGCCCGCGCGCACATCGAGCCGCTCAAGCAGGGCAAGGAGGCGATTGTCGTCACTGAGCTGCCTTTCATGGTGAAGAAGGGTGGCGACGGTGGGCTGATCCAGAAGATCGCCGACCTCGTGCACGAGAAGAAGATCCCCGAGATCTCAGACCTGCGCGACGAGTCCGACAAGCGCGGCATGCGCCTCGTGATCGAGCTCAAGCGCGACGCGATCCCCAAGGTGGTGCTCAACAAGCTCTACAAGCACACCTCCATGCAGAGCACGTTCGGCGTGAACATGGTGGCGCTCGTGGACAACGTGCCGCGCACGTTGAACCTGCGCGCGGTGATCCACAACTACGTGGCGCACCAGCGCGAGGTGATCGTCAGGCGCACCAAGCACGAGCTGGCGGAGAAGGAGGCGCGTGCGCACATCCTCGAGGGGCTGTTGATCGCGCTCGACAACCT
>JBOGYB010000444.1:0-2165 GCA_050696555.1 Solirubrobacteraceae bacterium
GGGGTCCCTTGGTCGTCTTGCGCACCTCGACGATGTACGCCTTGAGCCGGGCCCCGTGCTCGTAGCGCTCGTAGGGGACCTGCTCTGCCTGGGGCAGGAGCGCCTCGACCTTGCCCATGTCGAGCAGGGTGTAGCGATTGTCGGTCTGCTGCACGATGCCCGTGACGATGTCACCCTCGCGCCCGGCGTACTCCTCGTACTTGAGGTCGCGCTCGGCCTCGCGGATGCGCTGCAGGATGACCTGCTTGGCGGTTTGTGCGGCGATCCGTCCCAAATCCTCGGGGGTGACGTCGCGCTCGTCGATCTGGTCGCGGTACTGCTCGAACTTGGCGGGGTCGATTTCCGGCTCCTCCGGTTCGCGCAGCTCGCCGGTCTCGGGGTCGACGACAGTGCCCTCGTCGATGGTCTCGACGATGAGGTGTGCCTCCAGGCGCTCGGGGATGATCAGTTCGATCACGCGGAAATCGGCGGTGTCGCGGTCCATTTCAACGCGTGCATACTTGGCCGAGCCGGGCTGCTTCTTGTAGGCGGAGAGCAGCGCGTCCTCCAGGGCGATCATCAGCTTCTCGGGCTCGATGCCCTTCTCACGGGCGAGCGCGTGCATTGCTTCCAGGATCTCGCGTGACATCAGTGGTTCCTCCTGTGAATCCGTTGGCGTCTGGGCGAGCGAGAACCAAGCCTGCCGCGGACGCAGGGAGGGGACAGTGGTGGCGCCACGGACCCGACCGAGGACAAAGGCAGGCGTAGGTTCGCAGCCGATCCAGGCGTCAACGGGTTTGCGGGAGGGACCACCATTTTCTCTCCTACTCCTCGACGAGGTTCGAACGACGTATCTCCGAGTAGGGGATCGCGATGACGCCCCCATCGGCGGCCAGTGTTATCTCGCTGTCGGTAACCCCCACGAGCTCGCCGGTGAAGCTCTTGGCGCGGCGCTCGGACGTCGCGCCGGCGGCGGGGACCGGGCGTGGCTCGCGTGTGCGCACACGAGCGCGGCGACCGACGAAGCGGCGGAAGTGGTTGGGCTTTGTGAGCGGACGCTCGGTACCCGGGGAGGAGACCTCCAGTGAGTAGCGCTCGCGTAGGTCGGAGAGCAGCGCGGTGACACGCTCGCACAACCCCAGCGTGACCCCGTCGGGGTGGTCGATGAAGACCCGCAGCGTGCCGTTCGGGAGCGTCTCGGCGAGCAACACCTCGACACCGGGCTCAGCCGCGGCTAGGCGCTCTTCGATCTCTGGTTGCACTGCTGACATCTCTGCTCTTGACTCTCTTCTCTGAAACGAGGCGTAAAAAAAAGCGGGCGTGCGCCCACTTTCGGTGCGGCCAGCCGCCGACGGTGCGACGACTCGAAAGTTGTCCTCCGAGAATAGCATCGGGTACCTCCCGTGGCTCGCCGATGGGGCTGCGCGGGGGCGCTCAGGACAGCGCCGCGTCGCGTCGGGCGCGGTCGCGGTAGAGGCGATAGTCGGCGCGCGAGGGGCTCATCGAGCAGGCTACGGCGAGCGGCCGGCACGCCTCGCGATGGCGTCCGAGCAGCTGCATCGCGCGGCCGAGGCAGAACAGCGCGTAGTCGTTGGTGGGGGCGGCAGCTGCCACGGCTTGGAACTCCTCGGCGGCGCGCTCGTAGCGCTGTGCGTGGAAGAGCGCCCGTCCCAGCGCCTCCCGGATAGAGGTCTTCGCGGGCTCGAGCTCGCGGGCGCGCGTGAGCGGCACGATCGCGGCCATGTGGTCACCGTGGTCGAGCAGGTCGCATCCACGCCGGTAGAGCTCGTAGACACTGTCCATGCACCCAATTTAACCACCCGTCCGGGCGGTGCAGGGTGGGTGGGAACAGTGTTTGGAAGGGCCCCGGTGGCTACGCGGTGCGAGCTGTCGCGGGTTGAGGCGCTCGCTATGGGCTCGTGCGCAGGTGGGCGACGGCGTCGAGAATCGTGGCAGCGATGCTGTCCTTGGGGGCGCGTGGGACCTCCTGCTCGTTTGAGCGCGTGAGGATCGTGACCTCGTTGTCGCTCGACTCGAAGCCGATGTCGGCGCGGGAGATGTCGTTGACGACGATTGCGTCCACTCCCTTGGCGAGGAGCTTCTCGCGCGCGAGCTCCACAGCGCGCGGGCCGTGCTCGGCGGCGAACGCCACGAGCGTCTGTCCGGGAGTGCGCTGTGAGGAGAGG
>JBOGYB010000445.1:0-2161 GCA_050696555.1 Solirubrobacteraceae bacterium
GGGGATAGCCGGCGTGGACACAGAGCTCGATGCGCTCGCGGAGCGTTGCCGAGCGCTCGCGATCGAGGCGCAGGATCTGGCAGGTGGGTTGCGAGGGTGTTGCGAAGCGGTAGAGACCGAAGGCGGCTTGCTTGAGGAAGTGGAAGAACGTCTGCAGGCTTTGGAGCGAGTGATGCGCAAGCACGGCGGGACGATCGCTTCTTTGCTCGAGCACTCCGAGCGCGCTCGGGCGCGCCGCGACGAGTTGTTGGGCGCGGAGGTCGCCTTCGAGCAAGCTCGTGAGCGGCTCGCGAGCGAGCGTGCCGTGCTCGAGGGGCACGTGCGGGAGCTGCGCAAGACGCGGGAAGCAGCAGCGGTCAGACTTGCCGACGGCGTGCGTGAGGAGCTAGCGGCGCTCGCGATGGGGGATGCGACTTTCGAGATCGCCTTGACCGAGGTCGAGGCGAGGGCGAGCGGGGGAGACGCGGTGGAGTTCACAATCGCCCCCAACCCGGGAGTGGGAGCGGCGCCGCTGCGGGAGATCGCCTCCGGCGGGGAGCTCTCGCGCGTGATGCTGGCACTCACGAGCGCATGCAACCGGGGTGCGCAGGCAGGGACGACCTCGCCACCGAAGTCCACGCTTGTGTTCGACGAGGTGGACGCGGGCATCGGCGGTCACACTGCGCGCGCGGTGGGTGAGCGCTTGCAGCGCCTTTCGGAGGGGAGACAGGTGGTGTGTATCACCCATCTGCCGCAGATCGCCTCGCTCGCGGATAGGCATTTCTCGATCGCGAAGGACACCGCCACGGAGCTGGCAAGCGCGAGCGTGGTGCAGCTTGACGAGAGCGCGGTAGTGAGCGAGCTGGTGCGAATGCTCGGCGCGGACGAGCAGGATGGCGTCGCTCGGCGGCACGCGCAAGACCTCCGTCGCGCGGCCTGAGAGGGACGATGACCGAGGCCTCGCGGTGTCTTAGTTGACCTGTGTCTGCACGCAATGCGGTCGAGGCCGTTACTCTCGGGAAACATGGCCGCTACGACCCGGCAGCCGCCAGGCACGAATGCGCCCGTCTTCGGGTCGCTCGGCACAGCATCGCGCGAGGTGAGCGGACCGGTACGGTTGGGTCGCAAGACGAAGCTGCTGGTGCGGCATCTGATGGGGGGGGATGTCGCCGTGATCGACCACTTGGACCTCGATCGAGTGTCCGCCGAGGAGTTGATCTCAGCCGGTGCCACGGCGGTGCTCAACTGCAAGTCCTCGACCAGCGGGACCTACCCCAATCTCGGGCCGCAGCTGCTCGTGGAAGCGGGAGTGCTGCTCGTCGACCTGCCCGACGATTCGCTGTTCCAGTCGCTCTCAGACGGCGATCCGCTGACGGTACGAGCAACGGGCTCGAGCGGTGAGGTGTTGTTCCGTGGGCAACCACTCGTGATAGGGGAAGTTCTCGACGTGGTTCGGGTGCGTGCGGAGACAGAGGCGCGACGGCGTGAGATCGGGGAGGCGTTGGAGCGCTTCGCGCACAACACGATCGAGCACATGCGCGAGGAGCGCGAGTTGCTTGCAGGGCGTATCGACCTACCTCGTTTTCGCACCGACTTCCGTGACCGTTCCGCGCTTGTAGTGGTGCGAGGAGTCGATCATCAACGCGACCTGCGAGCGTTGAGGCCGTTCATCCGCGATACCCGCCCGGTGCTGGTAGCAGTTGACGGAGGCGCCGACGCCCTACTGGAGGTGGGGTTGCGGCCGGACATGATCGTGGGGGATATGGATTCCGCGGGAGAATCGGCGCTCCTGGCAGCGCGCGACGGCAGCACCGAGCTTGTGGTGCATTCCTATCCCGATGGCCGTGCGCCGGGGAGGCAACGGTTGGAGGAACTGGAGGTGCCCTTCAAGCTGGTGCCCGCCCCGGGCACCAGCCAGGACGTGGCGATGCTGATCGCGGCGGAGAAGGGAGCACGGTTGATCGTGACTGTGGGCTCGCAGTTCAACCTTGTGGAGTTCCTGGACCGCAATCGCGAGGGGATGTCCTCCACCTTTCTGACACGCCTGCGCATCGGTGAGATTCTCGTGGATGCAAAGGGTGTGAGCCGGCTCTACCGCCCAATGCCAGGGTTGGCTCCGCTGGTGGTGGTGATTGTCGCTGGGTTGATCGCGTTGATAGCGGTGGTGTGGATGACGCCAGCC
>JBOGYB010000446.1:0-2158 GCA_050696555.1 Solirubrobacteraceae bacterium
CGTCGGGGACCCGGCACATGTGTCGGGTCGAACGCAAGCACAGAAAGCACATGTGCGACTCCCGCGTAAATGGGTAACCTGCGCGCCGTGCGCCGCACGCCTCTCTACGACCGCCACGTAGCTGCCGGCGCCAAGCTTGTGGACTTCGCCGGTTGGGAGATGCCGGTGCAGTATGCGAGTGGGGTACGCGTTGAGCATATAGCGGTGCGTGAACGGTGCGGCATCTTCGACGTATCGCACATGGGGGAGATCGAAACCGTAGGTCCGCAGGCCAAGGCGCTATTGCAGCGTCTGCTCTCCAACGACGTCTCACAGATCCCCGTCGGCGGGGCGCAGTACAGCGTGCTCTGCAATGAGTCCGGTGGGGTGATAGACGACCTCTTCACCTACCAGGTAGACCCGGATCGCTACATCACGGTCACGAACGCCTCCAACCACGAGACCGACCTCGCCTGGTTTCGCTCCCACGCCGCCGACTTCGACGTGGAGCTGGTCGATCGCATCGACGACTACGCGATGCTCGCCGTGCAAGGTCCCGGCGCGAGGGAGATCGTGCAGGCGATCTCCGATACTCCGCTTCCCCTCCGCATGACCGCCGCGACACGCCGCCTCTCCGGCGCGAAGGTGCTCGTATGCGCCACCGGCTACACGGGCGAGGAGGGAGTGGAGTTGCTCCTCTCCCCCGATGATGCCCCCGTTCTATGGGATGAGCTGACTCGTCGTGGCGGGGTCCCCTGCGGCCTGGGCGCACGCGACACGCTGCGCCTGGAGGCGTGCTTCCATCTTTATGGTCATGAGCTCTCCACAGAGCGTGATCCGATCGAAGCCGGTCTCGGCTGGTGCTGTCGCGAGGACACCAACTTCATCGGCGCCGACGCGCTACGTGCGGCGCGCGCCGCCGGCCCCCCCGAGAAGCTGGTGGCGTTCAAGCTCGACGGCCCCGGGATCGCTCGCCAGGACAACCCGGTGGTAGGCGGCGGTGTGGTCACAAGTGGCACGCTCTCACCCTGTCTTGACGTGGGGATCGGCCTTGCCTACGTGCCCACCGGGCGCTCAGCCGTCGGTACCCCGCTGCAGATCGATGTGCGCGGGCGGGTGCGCGACGCGCAAGTCCACCCCAAGCCCTTCATACAGAAGCGGGCATGAATATCCTGCACCGAGATCTACCCCGAACCGAGGAGCCCCGCCGATGGCCGAGGTGAGCTATCCAGACGACCTTCTGTACCACCCCGAGCACGACTGGGCTCGCGTCGACGACGAGGACATCGCCACGCTTGGCATCACTTGGTACGCGCAGGACTCGCTGGGGGAGGTCGTCTTCTTCGAGCCCCCCACACCCGGCACGATCGTCACCAAGGACGAGCCCTACGCGGAGGTCGAGTCGGTCAAGGCGGTCTCAGACGTGGTGGCCCCGCTCTCCGGTGAGATCGTCGAGGTCAACGAGGCACTCGGTGATACCCCCAACGCGATCAACGACGACCCTTACGGCGAGGGTTGGCTCGTGAAGATCCGCCTCACGGATCCCGCCGAGCGTGGCGAGTTGCTCGACGCTGACGCCTACTCCGCGAGCCTTGGCTAGCCCCGCGGCGCATCGCTGCCCGCTCTCGCTCCGGAATCGGCCGGAGTAGCGGCTAGGCTCAAGCCCAGTTGACCGCCTACACATCAGTCACCGACGCCGACCTTGCCGCGATGCTCGCTGCCATCGGGGTTTCAAACGTCCAGGAGATCTTCGACCGCCAGATCCCCGAGGCGGTGCGTTTGGATCGACCGCTCGCGCTCCCCGACGGGATGTCAGAGCAGGACGTATACGAGCACCTGCGTGCGCTCGCCTCACGCAACGTGTCAGCCGAGGATGAGCTGTGTTTCCTCGGCGCCGGCATGTACGACCACTATGTGCCCTCGATCGTGGACATGCTGATGGAGCGCTCGGAGTTCCTCACCCCCTATACCCCCTATCAGCCGGAGATCTCCCAGGGTGGGCTGCAGGTGATGTTCGAGTACCAAACCGCGATCTGCGAGCTCACTGGGTTGCCGGTGTCAAACGCCTCGGTGTACGAGGGCCCGAGCGCCGTCGCCTCCGCCGGCTACCTGGCAAAGCTCCACAACGGGCGCAGCCGATTCGTGGCGAGCGCGGGCCTTCACCCGCACACACTTGCCA
>JBOGYB010000447.1:0-2154 GCA_050696555.1 Solirubrobacteraceae bacterium
AGGGGCCCAGGAAGATGAACGAGCCGGTGGGGCGCTTGGGGTCCTTCAGCCCCGCGCGCGAGCGGCGGATGGCCTTGGAGATGACCTCGATCGCGGGGTGCTGGCCGATGACGCGCTTGTGCAGTTCGTCCTCCATGCGCATCAGCTTCTGGGTCTCGGCCTCGGTGAGCTTGAACACGGGGATGCCGGTCCACATGGACACGATGTCGGCGATCTCCTCCTCGCCGATGGCGGGGCGCTCGGCAGACTCGCCGGACTCCCACTCTTCCTCCAGCTCGCGCTTCTTGCCGGCTAGCTTGCGCTCCTGGTCGCGCAGGGCGGCGGCCTTCTCGAATTCCTGCGCCTCGATCGCGGCCTCCTTCTCGCGCCGCACCGACTCGATCTCCTCTTCGAACTCGCGGTTGGCGGGTGGGGAGGTCATCGACTTGATGCGCATGCGCGAGGCGGCCTCGTCGATCAGGTCGATGGCCTTGTCGGGGAGGAAGCGATCTGAGATGTAGCGGGAGGCGAGGTCGGCCGCCGCCTGCAGAGCCTCGTCTGTGATCTGCACCTTGTGGTGCTGCTCGTAGCGGTCGCGCAAACCCTTGAGGATCTCAACCGACTGGTCGATGGTGGGCTCCTCCACGCGGATCTGCTGGAAGCGGCGCTCTAGAGCAGAGTCGCGCTCCAGGTACTTGCGGTACTCGTCAAGGGTGGTGGCGCCGATCGTCTGCAACTCACCGCGGGCAAGCGCCGGCTTGAGGATCGAAGCGGCATCGATCGCGCCCTCGGCAGCGCCGGCGCCAACGAGGTTGTGAAGCTCGTCGATGAACAGGATGATGTCGCCGCGTTGGGTGATCTCCTTCATCACCTTCTTCAGGCGCTCCTCGAACTCTCCGCGGTACTTGGAGCCGGCGACGAGCGCTGCCAGGTCGAGCGTGTAGATCTGCTTGTTCTTCAATAGCTCAGGTACGTCGGCGTTGGTGATGCGCTGCGCCAAACCCTCGACCACTGCCGTCTTGCCCACGCCGGGCTCGCCGATGAGCACCGGGTTGTTCTTGGTGCGGCGAGAGAGGATCTGCATGATGCGCTCGATCTCGGTCTCGCGACCTACCACGGGGTCGAGCTTGCCGTCGGCGGCGAGCCTCGTCAAATTGCGCCCGAACTGGTCGAGCAGCTTGGATGACTTCTTGCCCTCGCCGGGACCGGAGCCCGAGCCGGAGCCTGAGCCCTGCCCCTGACGACGGCCGCCGGGACCGGAGAGCATGCGGATCACCTCGTTGCGGATCTTCTCGGAGTCGGCGTCGAAGTCGAGCAGGATGCGCGCGGCGACGCCCTCGTTCTCACGTACGAGCCCGAGCAGGATGTGCTCGGTGCCTATGTAGTTGTGGCCGAGGCTGAGCGCCTCGCGCAACGCCAGCTCCAGGACCTTCTTGGCGCGTGGGGTGAAGGGGATCTGGCCGGAGGTGACCTCCTCGCCGGAGCCCACGATGCGAACGACCTGCGCACGGACGCGCTCGACGGTGATGTCGAGTGACTCCAACACGCGCGCGGCGAGACCCTCCTCCTCGCGCAGCAGCCCGAGCAGGATGTGCTCCGTGCCGATGTAGTTGTGCTTGAGCGTGCGCGCCTCCTCCTGCGCGAGAACGACCACCTGCCGGGCTCGTTCTGTGAATCGCTCGAACATGGGTGCTTCCTTCCTGTGCGGTCCGCGCGCCTGGCGCTAGCGGTCCTGTGGCGCCTTTCAGGCAGTCTACCAACCGGCTCTGCGGCCTCGGGGGCCCCTCAGTCGCGCATAGCGGGAAATAGCACCACCTCGCGGATGGAGGTGCGGCCTGTGAGGAGCATCACGAGCCTGTCTATCCCCACGCCGACACCTCCCGTGGGAGGCATACCCTGCTCCAGGGCCTCCAGAAACAGCTCGTCGTGGGGCTGGGCCTCCTCGTCGCCGGCAAGGGCGAGGCGGCTTTGGGAGTCGAAGCGGGCGCGTTGCTCTTCTGGATCGGTGAGCTCGGAGAAGGCGTTGGCGATCTCCATGCCCCCGGCAAACGCCTCCCAGCGCTCGGCTAGACGCTCGTCGTCGCGATGGGCGCGCGCGAGCGGGGAGAGCTCGATGGGGTAGTCGAGCACGAACGTCGGTTGGGTGAGCGTCGGCTCCACGTACTTCGAGAGGAG
>JBOGYB010000448.1:0-2148 GCA_050696555.1 Solirubrobacteraceae bacterium
TATCCGGTTGTGTGCAACCTGCTCTGCGGTGTCGGGCACGGACTGATGCGCTCCACGATCCACGTCGTGGCACCCGACCGCTTCCAAGCCTGGCTCAAAGCCCGGACAAGCGCTGCTTCGAGCGCCTCCTGAAGGTAATGTGGGCAATGCAATGGGGAGAGACACAAAAATGACGAGCACGGTCTTGATCGCCGAGGGTGCGCACAGATGATCGCCAAGCTCCGCGCCCCCGGCCTCTATCGCGCCGGCCTGGGCTTCCTTCTCGGGATCGCCTTCGCCACAGGTCTCACATGGCTTGTACGCATGGCCACGGGGCACACCACCTTCCATCACTACCTCAGCGGCGAAGCGATCACGACCGTCTCGCTGCTTGCCTCGCCGATCTTCTTCCTAATCGGCCTTGGCGGCTTCGATTACTGGTTCTATTGGGCTGTGGGCAAGCCCACGCGGCCCGAGGACCACTCCTCCCACGGTGCGTTCAGCTGGAAGGACTACTTCCGCATCAACACCGACCACAAGGTGATCGGTATCCAGTACACGGTCACCGCCTTCTTCTTCCTGCTCGTAGGTGGCCTGTTGGCGATGCTCATGCGCGCCCAGCTCGCACAGCCCGGAGCGCAGTTCGTAGACGCGAACACCTACAACGGCCTGTTCTCGGTTCACGCCTCACTGCTCATCTTCCTGTTCGTGATCCCCGTGTTCGCGGGTCTCGCCAACTACGTGCTGCCGCTTATGATCGGCGCGCCCGACATGGCCTTCCCGCGTCTAAACGCGCTCTCCTACTGGCTGCTGCCCCTCGCCGGCCTGATGATGCTCTCGAGCTTCCTCGCACCCGGCGGCGCGTTCGCGGACGGCTGGACCGCCTATACCCCACTCTCCATCGACGCTCCGATCGGACAGGACTTCTTCTCCGTAGGGGTGCAGCTCGCGGGCGCCTCCTCGATCATGACCGCGCTGAACTTCCTGGTGACCATCATCACGATGCGCGCACCCGGGATGAGCTTCTTCCGCATGCCATTGCTGGTGTGGGCCAACTTCGCGACCTCCCTGCTCGTGGTAATCGCCACGCCCTTCATCGCCGCCTCGCAGTTCTTCGTGCTGCTCGACCGCGCGCTGGGCTTCAACTTCTTCAATGCCGGCAAGGGTGGAGACGTCCTCATGTACCAGCACGTCTTCTGGTTCTACTCCCACCCCGCCGTCTACATCATGATGCTCCCCGGCTTCGGGATCATCTCGGAGATCATTGCGGTGAAGTCGCGCAAGCCGATCTTCGGCTACCGCATGATGGCCTTCTCTCTGCTTGCCATCGTGGTGCTCGGCTTCACAGTGTGGGCCCACCACATGTTCACCTCCGGTATGGCCGCCTGGATTCGCATCCCGATGGCCATCACCACCGCGATCATCGCCGTCCCCACGGGCATCAAGATCTTCTCGTGGCTGGCGACTCTGTGGCGTGGAATCCTGCACCTGGACACCTCGATGCTGTTCGCGCTCGGTTTCCTCACGACGTTCACGCTCGGCGGGATCAGCGGCGTGATGCTTGCGATGGTGCCCTTCGACATCCACGTGAGCGCCAGCTACTTCATCGTCGCGCACATCCACTACGTGCTCTTCGGCGGCTCGCTGATGACGATCTTCGCCGGTGTCTACTACTGGTTCCCGAAGATGACCGGCCGCATGTATGACGAGCGGCTGGGTAAGTGGCACTTCTGGACCACGTTCGTGTTCTTCAACCTCACGTTCGCCCCGATGCACATCCTCGGATTGCAGGGGATGCCCCGGCGCGTGCCAACCTATGCCGCCCAGTTCTCAGACCTCAACCTCTTCATCTCGATAGCAAGCTTTGCGCTCGGTGCGAGCACGTTGATCTTCGTCTACAACATGGTCACCAGCTGGCGCGGTGGTACGCGAGCGGTGGGCAATCCCTGGAGGGGCCTGACTATCGAGTGGCAGGTGTCCTCACCGCCGCCCGTATTCAACTTTGATCGTATCCCCACCGTCGTGGGCGGACCCTACGAGTACGGGGTGCCCGGTGCGGTACACGGCATCTTCGCCCCTGCTCCAACCCCAGCCACGGTCGGTGGAGCGGCAGGTACATCCGGCGGCGTCTTCCACGCAGCAGCGGAGTAGGAGCATGAGCCGATGAGG
>JBOGYB010000449.1:0-2145 GCA_050696555.1 Solirubrobacteraceae bacterium
GAGCGCACGGCGACGAGCCTAGTGGAGGCGTTGGGTCACTTCGGGGTGCAGGCGAAGGTGATCGGGACCGTTGCCGGCCCGCACATCACCCGCTACGAGCTGCGACTGGCGCCCGGGACGAAGGTGGGGAAGGTGGCACAGCTCAAGGATGACCTTGCGTACGCGCTTGCCGCCACGGACATCCGCATCCTCGCGCCGATCCCGGGAAAGCAGGCGGTGGGAGTGGAGGTGCCGAACGCCAAGCGTCGCATGGTGAGGCTCGGGGATGTGTTCCAAGAGCCACCGAAGGATTGGTCGCCGCTGACGGTGTGGTTGGGGAAGGATGTGGCAGGCAAGGCGATTGGGGCGGACCTCGCGAAGATGCCGCACCTGCTCGTGGCGGGAACGACCGGCGCCGGGAAGTCGGGGGCGATCAACGCGATGCTGTGCAGCGTGCTGCTGAGAGCGACGCCGCACGAGCTGAGGCTTGTGCTGGTGGACCCCAAGCAGGTGGAGTTGAACCATTACGAGTCGATCCCGCACCTCTTGACACCTGTGATCACCAGCCCGCGGATGGCGGCAAACGCGCTGCAGAATCTTGTGAGGGAGATGGAGCAACGCTACGGGATCATGTCGTTGTCGCGGACGCGCAGCCTGGTGGAGCTGAACAAGGCACGGGAGCAGCGGGGTGAAGCGCCGTTGCCTTACATCCTGTGTGTGATCGACGAGCTCGCGGACCTGATGATGGTGGCGCCGGCCGATGTGGAGGACTCGATCATCCGTCTTGCCCAGAAGGCGAGGGCGGTGGGGATTCACCTTGTGCTTGCCACGCAGAGCCCGCGGGTGGATGTGATCACCGGAATGATCAAGGCAAACGTGCCCTCACGGATCGCGTTCTCTGTGTCGAGCCAGACAGATTCGCGGGTGATCCTCGACCAGAACGGCGCGGAGTCGCTGCTCGGGCAGGGAGACATGCTGTTCAGCCCGGTGGGGTCCTCTCGCTTGCAGCGCATCCAGGGGGCGTATATCGACGAGGGGCAGATCGCCAAGCTGACGGACCTGTGGCGCAAGCAGGGGGAGCCGGAACTGCGTGAGGAGTTGCTCGAGGAGGTCGAGCCGAGCGAGGCCGAGAAGGGGGGCGAGGACGAGCTCCACCCCGACGAGGACCCGCTGCTGGGGGACGCGATCAGGCTTGTCGCGGAAATGCAGACGGCGTCGACTTCGATGCTGCAACGACGTCTGCGCCTGGGGTATACGCGGGCGGGGAGATTGATCGACATGCTCGAGCGCCGTGGTGTGATCTCCGGTTATGAGGGTTCCAAGCCCCGTCAGGTTTTGATTGGAGAGGGGGACGTACCTCGTGTGCTTCAGATGCTCGGTGGGCCTGACGGCACCGTTCCCGCTAACGAATCGGCGCCGCTCGCGGGGTGATCGCAGTGAGGACTGTCGCGGTTTCTGCGACGGTGGTTCTCGTACTTTTGCGCTCTAAGTCAGTCCCGTGTGTAACTCTTTTGCGGGCGACAGTCACTAGCCTGTCCGCTTGAGATGATGGATATTGGAGCGACACTGCGTGAGGCGCGTATGCGAGCGCGCATCGACGTGTCGGAGATCGAGGCTCAGACGAAGATCCGAGCGAAGTACCTGCGGGCGTTGGAGAACGAGGAGTGGGATTTGCTCCCGGGGCCGACGTTTGTACGTAGCTTCCTGCGTACTTATGCTCAGGCGCTTGGTTTGGACGACAAGGCGATCGTGGACGAGTATCGCCTGCGATACGAGACGCCGAGCGAGGGGGAGCACCAGCCGATCGTGTCCAGCCCACGCCGGATGGCCAGGCACGGCACTCCGGGCGGGGGTGGACCGTCGCGGGGTTACACGATCGCGGTGGTGGCAATCTGCCTCTTGATCGTGTTGCTGCTTGTGGGGTTGCTCTCGAAAAAAGGCGGGGGCAATTCCGCCAAACAGGTCGGGGGATCGAGCTCCACATCCACACGGACGTCAAACAAAACCTCGACGGTCACATCAAAAAGCTCGACGACCGTGACCGCGGGGAGACGCGTGTCGCTCTCGCTGCAACCTTCCGCGGCTGTGTACGTGTGTCTGATCGGAGACAACGGACGGAAGGTGATCCCGGGGACGATCATTCAACCTCCTTACACACCTGTGACA
>JBOGYB010000450.1:0-2143 GCA_050696555.1 Solirubrobacteraceae bacterium
GTGCAGGGGATGCCCTGGTAGCCCACCGAATGATCGCCCGCGGTGAAGGCGAAGGAGACGAAGCCGATCGCGTGTTCGTCGTTTTTCACCTTGTTCTGAACCAGGCCGTTGCTTTCCTCTTCCTCGGCGCTTTTGGAGATCTTCAGGGTGGGGCCGAGGAAGATGTTCTGGAAGGCGTCCTGTGTACCCGAGGAGGCGATGCGGTCTACCAGGTCGATCGGGCCGGTCATTTTCGAGCCGGGCACTTCGCTCCATTCGCGCACGTTGCCCGTGAAGATCGCCTGCACCGCTTGTTGGTTGAGGTTGGCGATGGGGTTTTTGTTGTTCGTGATCATGCACACGCCGTCGCGCGCGAGCTTTGTGAAGTGAAGCCCTTTGGGGTCTGATCCGATGATCGGGTCGCGCGAGACGTCACCGATGTCCACGCGGCCTTTGGATACGTCGTTGACGCCCGCGTCGGAGGTTCCCTGGCTGACCTTCGGAGTGGGCTGTTTGGTGGCTTTGTGGTAAGCAGCCGCAAGCTGGTTCATGAGCGGGAAGACCGAGGTCGAGCCGTCGATCAGCAGCGTGCGGGCGCCCGCGGTGGCGGGCACGGCGAGCATCAGCGCTGCCATCAAGGACAAGATCAGGGTGCGGGTGGAGGTTCGTCGCACGGGAAAGGCTCCTTTTCGGGCGGGTACGAAGCCAGTGTCAAAGGAGCGCTCCCCCCAAACGTGAACAAGATGTGTTCAGGTCGAGAACAAACTGTGAACGCCGCGTTGGGGTGAGGGTGTGTTATCGACTCGGTAACAAGTTCTCCCCGCGCGGCGATAAGCCTTAGCAGGTGTTTCGTTCCTTCGGCGCCTCTGTGGGCGTCTCTATCGCGCTGTTTTTGCTCTGCGCCTCGGCGGGAGCGGAAATCTCTCCCGTCGCCCCCATCGACGGGCCGAGCTCGGAGATCGTCGACTTCGGCAGCGCCGCGATGGCATCCGACGGCACCGGTGGGATCGTGTACCGCAAGCGCGTAGAAGGCCGTCCCCACATCTTCGTCGCCCAATACGTCGGGGGAAAGTGGCGCCCGCCTGAACGGATCGATGTGGGGGAGCAGTTCGAATCCTCCTTCCCCGCCATCGCCGCCGGCGAAGGTGGGCGGCTGGTGGTGGTGTGGGCGAATCATTACTCCTCCACCACCGACGGGCTCTTCTCCGCCACGATCGACCCGGGGTCCACGGGCTTTCAGCCCCCGGTCCCCGTGGACCTCAACATAGGCCAGGCCACCGGTACCTACCCCTCGGTGGCGATGAATCTTGCGGGTCAGGCGCTTGTCGTCTACCGCGTAGTCACCGCTGTCTCCGGTCCCTCCACCCCCAACATCCCACCCGGGTATGTGCTCGCGGACATCCGCATGGCGCGCTTTGACGGTCAGTACTGGTCCTCCTTCGGCGTGCCGCTCGAGCGCAACCCCGCCCAGCCGGTGCTTCAACCCACGGCCGCCAACTCGCCGAAGGTGGCAATCGACCTCACCGGACAGGGGTTGATCGCGTGGCAAGAGCTCGACGATTCGTTTGTCAACCGCGTCTATGCGCGGCGCATCTTCGGGATGGTGCCCGGCAACCTGCTCCAGGTGAGCCCCTCCAGTTTCAACGGTCATCCGTTGAATGGCCCCGTGGACGAGCTCTCGCTCGACGTGGCCGGCTTCGGACAGGGAGCGGTCGCCTGGCGTCAACAGCCCGCTCCGGGCTCCGGCTTCTCCCACGCACGGGTATTCGAGGCGGAGATCCCCACCTCGTTCGATCCTCACGGCTCGGTGTTCGGCCCCGCAAAGGCGGTGGACGGGCCGGCCGGCGCCGACGGTCCGAGCGGGCTGGGCCAGGTGAGCATGGCGGTGGATGGCCAGGGTGGCTTCGACGTTGGCTACGGCGCGGGTGTCCAGAGCTTCGACGTGGGAGGCTCCTCCACCGGCATCGGCAAACCCTTCAGGCTCGACGGCGGCTCGGAAGTCTCCGGTGACCCCGTCCTCACGCGCGCCGCCGACGGCGCGCTCGCGGCTGCCTGGAAGGTGCAGTCGCATGGCTCGGGCGCAGTCGCGGTGCTGGAGCGCCGCTCAGACGGCACCCCCAACCGCGCGCTCATCGCCGCCCCCCACGGGGGCGCCGTCCACCAG
>JBOGYB010000451.1:0-2124 GCA_050696555.1 Solirubrobacteraceae bacterium
AGGTTGTGTTGGCTAAGCGTCGAGCACGGCGGTTGGCGGAGCGTTTAGCGAAACCGGCGTATGTGAATTCAGACGCGTGCTGTCGCGATGGTATGGCTGGTTTGGCGTACGAGAGCGCTCTACTGGGGAGCCGTACAGCGCTGGTGCCTTGCTCCGACATTACGCTGGCGGAGCACTTGGCGTTGTTGATGGCGATGCGTGACGCTGCGAGCAGGCTTCCTGGGCGAGTCGTGTTCCGCGTCGACTCGGCGGCTGTTGTCGGCCCGCTGCGGCGCGACTATCCGGATCTCGCGGAGGCCAAGCGTCAGATCGCCGACCTACTCAAGCAGCATCCGGACTGGAGTCTACTCCTGGTCGAGAGAGAGCGGAACTGGCTCGCACACAACCTCGCCAATAAGCCGTTGCGGAAATTATGAGCGAGTCATCGAAATTGCGCTGTCGCCCGGTTGGCAGGACATCGACACGCGGCAAGGCCCGTTCTCAGCTTTCTAACCCGTGGTGGCCCCCGCGAAGAGGTCCGGGTCAAGGCGAGCATCTGGCTCGCTCTACGCGTACCTGGATGTACTGCGCGCTGTCGAGCGAGTCGGGTCAGGATCAGATCCTGGCTGATTCTGCCTTACCACTTGCGAGCAGACTAGGGGTGGGGCCATTGCCAGGGGTCGGCGAGAACAGAAGCCCATTCGGTTCGCCGGCCCCAGAGCTTGTAAGTGGCGGGAAGTCCGTCAAGGGCCGGCGGGGACTCCATCCAAGACCCCGCCGGCACCTACCCTACCGTCGCCGAAACATGCAGTTGCTGCAGTAGGCCGGCTCGGCATATGCGGCCTTATCGCAATTTGCGGAAGTTCTACCGCGCATCTCACCCAAAGATCATCTATCCGTATATTGACATTGTTCTGCCATACAGTAGACACTTGAGAACATCTGGCCTGGTCAGTGGCCAGTACATCACGAAGGGGGAGGCGTCTCGAATGCAGGCTTGGTCGCGATTGCTAGTGGCAGGCTTGGCCTGCGTCCTGATGCTTGTGGTAGGCGGATGGGCGACGATACCGGCGTTAGCCGAAGTTTCCTCTGAAGTGTTCTCGGCGCCTGCGTCCTCGCTGTTGGTTGAAGGCTCGTCGGCGGAAGCATCGACGGCGGCCGCTCAGCCGGTCACCGAACCCGTAGCCTCAGAAAGTGGGGTTCCTGGATCAGGAGCGCTGACGCTTGAAGAAGCGGGGGAATTCGGGCCCTCGGCGGAAGCTGTGGCGAGCGGGCCTGGATCGTTGTCGTTGTCGGACGGTCCCCTGGTCGTGTCGGGCTCACCGACCGAAGCAGAACAGCTGAAGGCGCAGGAAGAAGCGAGGTTGGCCAGTCCTGAAGCTGTTCGTGCGCGGGAAGAATCGCAGACCAAGTACGAGGGGCTGAGCGGCGAACAAGCGGACAAGATCGATGGCGAAGCGTTCCCGGTGGTTGTAAACGATCCGGCGGGTGGGCCGCCATCTCTCCCAGGTGGTGAGCAAATCGTTAGCTACGAGGCGACCAATGCTGCGGCGATCGCATTGCCGGACGGCAAGACTGGAGTGATCGAATCACTTGGACCGATCGCGACGCCTAGCGGTGACGGTCAGTTCACGCCGATAAACTTGGCGCTGCGGTCTACCGGATCGGGCTATGCGCCCGCGAACAGCGATGTGGCGGTGCAGATTCCCAAGCAGGTCTCCAGCGGCGTGAGCATGTCCGGCGACGGTGTGTCGCTGACGCCGGCAGATGCTCACGGGCAATCGCTGGATGGTTCTGAAGGTGTAAAGGAAGGTGCGAGTGTAGTGTTTGCGAACACGCAGACCGACGTCGACACGCTCGCTAAGCCTACGACGGGCGGGTTTGAGATCGATTCGCTGCTGCGCTCGGTCGAAAGTCCAGACACTTTGTATTTCAAGGTGGGGATGCCAGCCGAGGCCAGGTTGGTGGGTGACAGCAGTTCGGGTGGTGCGCGGGTCGTGCTAAATGGTCAAGCTATCGGTGGGATTGCGCTGCCGGGTGCCCATGATGCCGCGGGGACGAGTGTACCTGTACAGATGAGCGTGTCTGGGGACATGCTTGTTGTGGCGGTCGAGCTTGGCACGGATGAATACCAGTATCCAATCG
>JBOGYB010000452.1:0-2121 GCA_050696555.1 Solirubrobacteraceae bacterium
GACGAGGACGCATACCGGTCGAGGACCAGGATGCGCTCGCTGAACGGCCGACGCCGCGTCCACGGCCGTCAGTCCGGGATCAGGCCCTCGCCGGTGAACTCCCCGCCTGCTTCGGCAAGGGTGATGTCGTCGGGAGGGAGGATCAGGTCAGACGTGGCGATCTCCTCATCGCCAACAAGCGAGCCGTTGGCGCGGACGAAACCGAGCAAGTCCGAGAATGAGGCCGTGAAGGCAGCTTCGTCGCCGGCGTCCACGGCCGCGAGCACAGCGGAGTCGAGCTCGTTGAGCTGAGCGTGGAGGGAATCGTCCAGCCGGTACTGGTCCTCTCCTGAAATGCGCACGATCATGCCGACTGCTCCCCGGACGCGTCGCCCTCGCCGGGTGTACCCGAGCCGAGCTGGGGTCCTCCGCCTGCAGGGGCTCCGATCTCCGCCTTCATCTTCTCGAGGTCGTCGTCGACAGCGGACTTGCTGGATAGCTCCTTGAGCTGACGGTCGATGTCGTCTTCGCCGGAGCCCAGCGCGGTGATATCGTCGAATGTGCCGGCCGCTTCGAGCTCTGAGACGGCGTCGGCGCGCGCCTTCATGTTTTCGGTCTTGTCGACCGCGCGTTGCATGGCGAGTCCCACGTCCGCCATCTGCTCCCCCACTCCGGTAGCGGCCTCGGAGATGCGTACCTGCGCCTCGGCTGCGGAGTACTGCGCCTTGATTACCTCCTTCTTGGTGCGGAAAGCCTCGATCTTGGCGCGCAGCTTCTGCTCGGAGTCGGTGAGCTTCTCTTGCTGGGCTTCGAGTTCCGTGACCTGCGTATCGAGTGACTGGAGCTCGGTTTGGGCGATGTTCTTGCGCTCAAGCGCTGTACGCGCGAGATCTTCTTGGCCGGATGACAGTGCCTGGCGGGCCTGGGTATCGAGCTTGACGAGCTGCTGCTTGAGGGTGGTCTCCTGCAATTGCAAGCGCTTCTTGGCGGTGACCACGTCGGCGATCCCCTTCTTGACGTTCTGCAGCTGTTCCACCTGCTTCTGGTAGCTGTAGTCGAGTGTCTCGGCGGGGTCTTCGGCGCGATCCAAGAGCTTGGACACCTTGGCCTTCACGACGGTTGACATGCGCCCGGTCAAACCGGCCATCTGATCCTCCTGTGGGGCGGGGACGTTAGCTACAAGCGTAGCCGACGATCGACTACAGGGTCTTGGGGTGACGCACGCTGAAGCCGCCGTTGGCGGGCCGCAGCGGACGCCAACGGGGACCCTGCTGATTGGAGGGGTCGTCGGCGGCGCTCGTGTCGAGGCGCAAACCGGCGACGGTCATGTAGGCGTGACCGGGGTTGGTGAAGATGGTGACCCAGGTTCCAACGCCGCGAGAGCCGAAGTGCATGAATTCGGAAGAGTCCTCGGGCGTGGCGAGCAGGTGGCCGCCGTGGAGCGCGAAGGAGACTGTGCCTGAGCAGTCGTACCCGGGGGACGTGAACGACGCGTGACCCCCTCCCCAGATGTAGGGAAGTCCGACGATCTGGTTGCCGGCCCAGATGAGCTTCTGGATAGCGAACGGCGCCGACATCGGAGCGGCGGCGAGACCGCCGATCAGGCGGGCGGTGTGACCCGGGACGAGCAGCTCCGGCTTGGTGGAGCTCGTCGTTCCCGCTACGGCCCCGCCGGTGGCGGACTTCAGTTCGCCAGAGGCCTGAGCGGATACGTAGGGGACGATTTGACCCGTGGGGGTCTTCTGGTAGATGGGGCCGTTGTAGGTGAGATTCGTGGAGTTGGAGGTGACAGGCGCGGTGTGGGGCTTCTTGACGGGGGTGTTACTCGTCGGAGCCGCACCACCTGCGCTTGCCGAGGTGTGTCCAGTGGAGCCGCCGCCGGCTGAGACACCACCGGTGGTGGCGATCGCCGACGCAGGCGCACAACCCAGGATCAACATGCCGAAAACAGCTGAGCAAATAGCTCGGAACCGCACAGCGACAACCTCTTTCGTCGGCCTGCGGGGTTAGCTGACGGGCTAGCGCTGAAAGAGCCTGCGCTTCTCACGGATTACCGCGGGATTCGCCCCAACAAATTTGGGTCCCCCGTTCCTTGGCTTCTGGCCAAGGATTCGGCGTTCGGGGCGGCACGCTATCAGAGTG
>JBOGYB010000453.1:0-2103 GCA_050696555.1 Solirubrobacteraceae bacterium
GGCTGCTACTCACCCAGAGCGACGCCAGTCTGGTGGCGTTCGCGCGCTCCGGCCACGAGCGGGCGTTCGAGGCGCTCGTGCAGCGCTACCGCCGCCCGCTTCACAACTACTGCCGCCGCCTCCTGCTCTCCAACGAGCGCGCCGAGGACGCGCTGCAGCAGGCGCTCCTGCAAGCCTGGCTGGCTCTGCGCGCGGGGACGGAGGTGAACGATGTGCGACCGTGGCTCTACCGCATCGTCCACAACGCGGCTGTGAACACACTGAGGGTCTCGGGTTACGACTACTGCAAGCTCAGCGAGAGCCTTTCCGGCGCCGGCGCCCCCCATGAGGACCTCGACCGCAGGATCGCGGTGCGCGAGGCGCTCGCGGGGCTTGCCGCGCTGCCGGAGATGCAGCGCGAGGCGCTACTACGCACGGCCGTCGAGGGCCGCACCCACCAGCAGGTTGCGCACGACCTCGGCCTCAGCCAGAATGCCCTGCGCGGGCTCGTGTATCGCGCACGCGCCACGCTGCGCGCGGCGGCCGGGGCGATCACGCCCTCGCCGCTGGTGAGCTGGGCGCTCGGCGCCACCCGCGGCACACCCGTGGTGGAGCGACTGGCCGAGTTTGGCGTAGGCGGCAGCTCGGCGGGCCTTGCCGGCCTGTTGACCAAGGGGGGCGCGGTTGCGGTCACCGCGAGCGTGCTCGCCGGCGGCATCGTCACGGGTCACCACACCCACCACCAAAGGGCCACCGCGAAGCACGCGTCGCGCTTGGCCCCCACTCCGATCACAGTCGCCTCGGTACAGCCGGCGCGCTGGACAGCCGCCGTCGGCACACCCAAACATGGCAGCTCCTCCCCGGCGCATCACCCCTCTCCCCGCGCACACCCCCTTAGGGGCCATACACACCGTGGTGGGCCCCGACTCGCGATGACCACCCCTGCCCCACTGAGCAATGCCTGGCTCCACCGTTCCCATCGCGACGACCGGGGCAATTCCCACAACGATGGAGATGCTCACAAAAGGGGGCCACGAGACAGCGCCGATGCCGGTCGCGACTTCATGCACCACGATCACACACTCGAGGGACGCGATAGCCGCGACGGCAAAGAGGGCAACTCGTCAGCCCTTGGAGGCGAATCGCACGACGGCACGAGCAGTTCCTCGACCCGCGAGCACGGCGGCAGAGACTCAGGTGGTGGAAGCGGAACCGGCGACACCGGCTCGAGGGACGGCCACGACGGGTCCAACGACCGTCAGACCAACGCCGGCAGCAGTGAGTCGCAGGCTACGAACGAACCATCCAAAGATGGACAAACCGCCCCCGACGAAACCGTCAAATGAACCGAGTCGCAGGCGTTTGAGAACGAAACTTCTCAGCTACGGGCGTCGTCGAAGAAGCCGACCAGCAGCTCGTTGACGCGCTCGGAAGCATCGTGCTGCACCCAGTGCGTAGCCTCCTCGATGCGCTCCACCCGCACATCCGGCACCCACTCGCGCGGTGGCTCCGCCAGCTCGCTGCCGATGTGGCGGTCGCGCATCCCCCAGATCACGAGCGTCTTCGCCTCGATCGGCCTCATCAGCGCCATCGTCTTCTTCGGCGAGCGGCGCATCATCGCCCGGTAGTAGTTGATCATCCCCGTCAACGCCCCCGGCTGCGACCACGCATCCACGTACTGCTCGAGGTCCTCGTCGGTGAACGCCTTTTTCGAGTCCGCCCGCAGCGAGCGCTTCCCGAACGAGTAGTCGTCGCGCGCGATCAGGTGCTCGGGCAGCTTCGGGATCTGGAAGAAGAACATGTACCAGCTCTTGCGCAGCTGCTTGGGCGACCTAAGCCCTTCCATCATCCGCGCCGGGTGGGGCACGTTGAGGATCGCCAACCGCTCCACCATCTCGGGGTGGCGCATCGCCACTGTGTATGCGATCACCGCACCCCAGTCGTGCCCGACGACGAATGCTTTCTCCTCGCCGAGACTCCTTATCAGGCCCGCAATATCGCCCGCCAGCTTCCCCGTCTCATACTCCCGCGCGCTCTGGGGCTTGCTCGACAGGTTGTATCCACGCATGTCGGGCGCCACCACGCGATACCCCGCCGCCGCGATGACGGGAATCTGATGGCGCC
>JBOGYB010000454.1:0-2087 GCA_050696555.1 Solirubrobacteraceae bacterium
ACCCCGAGGACTCCGTCCTCCTCCTTCGTGCCCGCGGCACGCCTCATTGGGCAAAGACGCCGCAGCTCGCCGATCCTTCCCACCGATCGCAGATCTCGGCGCCCATTCGAGAGCTCACACGAGACGGCGGTGGGCGCTACAGTCGCATGACGGGATCGAGCGGGAGGAGCGCTCGTGTAAGAGCACTCGAAGCCCCCGGCAACCAACCGCCGAGCCATGCGTGTACTGGATCCACAGTCGCTAACACAGCACGTCGACCGCCTCTACCGCGCGGCTTGGGCGCTGTGCGGCTCGCGCGAGGATGCGGAGGACCTCGTGCAGGACACGTTCGCGAGGGTGCTATCCAAGCGGCGTCTGCTGCGTGGCGACGACGACCTTGCATACCTGATGAAGGTGCTGCGCAACACGTTCTTCACTTCGCGGCGCACAGCCTCGCGTAGGCCCGTGACGGGCGCGTCGATCGAGGACGTGGCAGTGGCCGACCCGCAGCCCACCTTCCAACCCGAGCAGGCACTCGACGTGAAGGAGCTCTACGGGGCGGTGGCGGAGCTGCCGGAGGACTTCCGGTTGGCGCTCGTGGCGGTTGACATACTCGGCCTCTCCTACCGGGAGGCTGCGAGCGCGTTGGGGACGCGGGAGGCGACGATCACCACGCGCCTGTTCAGGGCACGCCGCCAGGTGGTGCGGGCCCTCGCCGATGACCCTCAACCGCAGCCGGCGGATGCATCTGAGAGTAAGTTCTCGCCGCGGGAAGGCTCGGCCCCTCACGAGCGTCTTGCAGAGCAGGGATACCTATGACCGACGCATTACAGGACATCGAGGCTGAGCTGGCCGCCCTGGCGGACGGATCGCTTGCGCCCGAGCTTCGCGAGCGTGCGCTTGAGCGTGCGCGAGAATCGCCCGAGCTGGAAGCGGCGCTGGCCGAGCAGCGCCAAGCGGTCGCGATGATGGCGGCCGTCGACGTTCGCGCTCCGGCGGGATTGCGTGGCGAGGTCGAGGCGATGCTGACCCCGCAGGGCAACCGGGCGAGCGGCCGGCGTCGCTCTCTCCGCGGGCCCCGCTTGGGTCTTGCCGTGGGAGCCGCCGCAACCGCGACGGTGGTCGTGGCGGCGGTCATCGCCCTCTCTGGCAGCGGCTCGCCCGGGCTGAACGTGCAGCAGGCCGCCTCACTGGCTCTGAGCCCCGCCACAACCTCCGCGCCGGCAGAGAGCAAGGCACATCGAGCTCAACTCGCCGCATCGGTCGACGGGGTGGCGTTCCCCTATTGGAAGGAGCGTTTCGGCTGGCGCAGCAGCGGGGCCCGCGGCGACCGGCTCGCCGGACGGGCTGTGACTACCGTGTTCTACACCGACAATCAGGGTAAGCGGATCGGCTATTCGATCGTGTCGGGGAGCGCGCCCGCCACAAGCGGAGGCGCCACAATCACACACTGGGGGGTTTCCTACAGAGTGCTCACCCACAAAGGGGCTACTGTCGTGACATGGCAGCGGGACGGTCATCTGTGCGTGATGGCTGGACGCGGGGTGAGCGCCCACACACTCGTGAGTCTTGCGAGCTGGGGCACAAGGAAGTCACAAGCCACCTGAGCGGGAAGGCGGGGCAGCGATTCGGCGTCTACCCAGGTAAGCGACAGCGCGGGGCGTGGTCCCGCCGAGAGGAGCCTGGAAGATGAGATCGAGAGCAATCGCAGGTACGCTCGCGACATTTGCCCTGGCCGGCTGCGCGGCGATCCCCTCGTTCGCGTCGGTGGGTGGTCACGCGGCAAGCGGACACACGGTGGCGATCGAGCACAGCAAATACATCCCGGGGACACTCACAATCAAACGCGGCGACATGGTGACGTGGTCGTGGCGCGATGGGAGGGTCAACCACAACGTGGTGGGGAGTGGCTTTCGCTCGAGAATACAGTCGAAAGGGTCGTTCACGGTGCGCTTCACCCGCAGCGGGAGCTTTGCCTACAAGTGCACCGTTCACCCGAAAATGAGTGGCAGGATCGTCGTCAAATAAGGGCGGCGGAAGCGCCGCGCGAATAATAGGGGCACTCGCGCGGCGCGACCGCAACCGTCGGGACGGGACGTGCGGGGAGC
>JBOGYB010000455.1:0-2086 GCA_050696555.1 Solirubrobacteraceae bacterium
GAGATCGAGACGATGGACCGCACGATGCTGCGCTCCTACGGGGCGCTGTGCGGATGGACGCTCGCGCGGGCCCACGCCCGCACCGGGGATCGCATCGCGATCGCCTCCTACCTAGGCGCGGGCGGCGTGTTCGACCAGGCGATCGTGGACTTCTCGGAGGCTTACGCCGACCAGAACGAACGCGACTACGAGGCGTTGGTGGAGGCGGTAAAGTCGGGGCGCGTGCAGGCCGAGAGCGCCTGAACCGACCTTAAGGAGAACCCCATGACGGATGTAGCGCAGCTGATCGAAGGCGTGGACTTCGTGGCCGTCTCCACCAAAGACCTACCCAAGGCGGTGGACTTCTACGAGAACGTGCTCGGCTTGGAGCGGTCGGTTTACCTCCAAGAACGCAACTACGCCGAGTTCGAGATCGGGAACCTGACTTTGAGCGTGCTCGACGCTGAGAAGATGGGCATGACGCACAGCGTGAGGGGACACGAGATCGCCCTGCATGTCGATGACATCAAGACGGCACGCACGACGCTTGAAGGGCGTGGAGTGGAGTTTCGCGGCGACACGTTCGACACCGGAGTGTGCCACATGGCATTGTTTGCCGACCCCGATGGCAACCCACTGATGCTCCACCACCGCTACGCCCCACGTCCTCCTCGTTCGTAAGAGAAGCCCATTCGGGACGGGGCCTGGTCGTAGCGGCATCCGTCCGGCCCGTGCCGGAGGATGCCGGGCTCTTTGAACCTCCCCCCCACCACATCCCTGCGCGCGTGGCAGCGCGACGCGCTCGAGCAGCTCGACGGCTGGCAGGGAGGACCGTTCCTCGTGTCTGCCGCGCCCGGGGCGGGCAAGACACGCCCGGCGCTCGAGCTTGCGCGGCGGCTGCTCACTCGCGGCGAGGTGCGGACCGTGGCCGTGCTGTGCCCCACCACCCCGCTCACGCGCCAGTGGGCCGCGGCGGCGGCGGAGCTCGGCGTGCAACTGCAGCCCGATGCGCAGGGACCACGCCCGCCGCGGGACTTCCACGGCGTGGCGGTGACATATGCGCGCGTGGCGAGCGATCCGCGCGCGTGGGCGGGCAAGGTGGCGCAGGACACGCTTGTGATCGTCGACGAGGCGCACCATCTCGGCGAGGAGCTTGCCTGGGGGACGAGCTTTCAGCAGGCGTTCGCCGCCGCGCCGCGCTGGCTGCTGTTGTCGGGAACCCCGTTCCGCTCGGACGCCACCCCCATCCCTGGTGTGAGCTACGACGTGGAAGGGGTAGCGGAGCCTGACGTCTCCTATAGCTACGCACAGGCAGTCGCCGAGGGCATCTGCCGACCTGTGGCGTTCGTGACGTTCGACGGCACCCTCTCCTGGCGCAGCGGCGAGGATGTAATCGAATCCTCGTTTGAGACGGTATTGAGCTCGCGCGAGGCGAGCCGGCGCTATCGCACCGCGATCTCCACCGAGCTACCCGACGGGTTGCCGCGGATCTTGAAGGAAGCCCACGAAAAGCTTGTCTCGCTGCGTGAGGGGGGCCACCGTGACGCGGGCGCCCTGGCAGTGGCGGCGGACGCTACCCATGCACGCCAGATGGCGAAGCTGCTCGGCGAGGTGACCGGAAAGGCACCCGTGGTGGTGTTGCACACCGAGGCGCGCGCTGCGCAGAAGCTCGCCACATTCAGGGGCTCACGCGAGCCGTGGATAGTGGCGGTGAACATGGTGTCCGAGGGGGTGGACATCCCGAGGTTGCGTGTGGGAGTGTATGCAACGGCAGCCAAGACACCCATGATCTTCAGACAGATCGTGGGGCGCTTCGTACGTACCATCCCCGGGCGGATGCCCGAGCCGAGCTGGGTGTATCTCCCCGCCGACCCGATCCTCAGAGGCCATGCCGCGGAGGTGGAGAGCGAGTTGCGCCATGCCTTGCGCGAACGCGAGGACGAGGAAGGGTTTGACGAGCCACGCGAGCGCCGCGCGAGCGAGCGCTCGCCTGCCGAGGAGTTCGTGCCACTAAGCGCGGAAGTGGCGCCGCAGATGACGCTGTTCGGACCGGCACCCACCGTGAAGGCGAGCAAGGCGACCGAGCCGCCCAAGAACAGCACATCGA
>JBOGYB010000456.1:0-2086 GCA_050696555.1 Solirubrobacteraceae bacterium
CGTGGAAGCAGAAGGGCACCGGCCGTGCTCGTGCGGGCTCCTCACGTTCGCCGATCTGGACGGGCGGTGGAACGGTATTCGGTCCCCAACCCCGCTCCTACACCTTCAAGGTCAACCGCAAGGAGCAGCGTGCCGCACTGCGCAGCGCGCTCTCGTTGCACGCTCAGCGTGGATCGCTTGCGGTGCTCGATGCGAGTGCCTTTGCTACTCCCAAGACCAGCCAAGCACGCGACATGCTCGATGGTTGGGATCAGCCGCAACCCACTCTTGTGGTGTTGGGAGCAGAGGAGTCACCGGCGGCGCTCTCGTTTCGCAACCTCGCGCGTGTGGCAGTGCTCCAGCCCGAGAGCGTAGCGGTAGTCGACCTGCTTGGCGCCGCTTCGTTGTTGGTGTCAGAGGCGGCATTGAAGGAGCTCACTGTCCGTGCCGAGTCGCCCTCGAGGGAGAAAGTCTGATGGATTCCTCCCAGGTGATTCTCAAGCCCGTGCTCTCCGAGAAGAGCTATGTGCTCTCCGCGGCAGGCAAGTACACCTTCCGGGTGCACCCCGATGCTCATCGCACGCATATCCGCCAGGCGGTGGAAACCCTGTTTGGTGTGCACGTTGTCGAGGTGCGCACCATGAGCGTCAAGTCAAAGCCCAAGCGCCGTGGCATCACCAGCGGTCGTACCCGCAGCTGGAAGAAGGCGATCGTGCAGGTGCGCGCCGGCCAGTCCATCCCGATCTTCCAGGGCCTCGAGGGCCTGCAGGACTAGGAACGAAGAGTTATGCCAATCCGCAAGCCCAAGCCCACAAGCCCAGGTCGCCGCTTCGTCTCCTACCCCGATTTCGCCGAGGTCACCAAGACCGAGCCCGAGCGTACGCTTGTCGAGGGGCTCAAGAAGAGCGGTGGGCGCAACGCCCAGGGTCGTAAGACGGCCCGCCACCGCGGTGGCGGCGCCAAGCGCCTGTATCGCCGCATCGACTTCAAGCGACGCAAGGACGGCGTTCCCGCCAAGGTGGCGGCGATCGAGTACGACCCCAATCGCTCTTCCTACATCGCGCTGTTGCACTACGCCGACGGCGAGAAGCGCTACATCCTTGCCCCCCAGCGCCTCACGGTAGGAATGACGGTCTCCTCCGGTGACGACGCGGAAATCTCGGTTGGCAACTGCCTGGCGCTCGCCCGTATGCCCGTCGGTACGGTGATCCACAACGTCGAGCTCCAGCCCGGTCGCGGCGGTCAGATGGCGCGTTCTGCCGGCGCCTCGGTGCAGCTGATGGCCAAGGACGGGGACATGGCTACCCTGCGGCTTCCCTCGGGGGAGATGCGCATGGTGCGCGCCGAGTGTCGCGCAACCGTCGGCGTGATCGGCAACGCCGAGCACCAGAACGTCAAGGTGGGCAAGGCCGGACGCAAGCGCCACATGGGTGTCCGTCCGCAGACCCGTGGCGTCGCGATGAACCCCGTCGACCACCCCCATGGCGGTGGCGAGGGCTCCACAACCGCCGGTCGTCATCCGGTGACACCGTGGGGCGTACCCACGCTCGGCTACCGCACGCGCAAGAAGAACAAGGCTTCCGACAAGTACATCGTGCGCGGACGCAGGCGCGGGAAGGGTAAGCAGCGATGAGCCGTTCAAGCAAGAAGGGACCGTGGGTCGAAGAGCGCCTGATGACACGCATCGAGGCGATGAACGCTTCCAATACGAAGAAGATGCTCCGCACCTGGTCGCGTACTTCTACGATTTTCCCCGAGATGGTGGGCCATACCCTCGCTGTGCACGACGGCAAGAAGCACGTCCCCGTGTTCATCAGCGAGTCGATGGTGGGGCATAAGCTCGGGGAGTTCGCCCCCACACGGGTCTTCCGTGGTCATGCGGGCTCCGGGAAGGTGAGATGACACCCGAGGAGAAGCCCACCGACGAGCAGGCTCCCACGGAGGAGGCGAAGGCCAAGCCCACGGTCGCCAAGAAGCCTGCCGCCAAGAGCTCAGCTGCCGCAAAGCCGGCGGCCGCAAAGAAGCCGGAGGCCGCAAAGAAGCCGGCACCCGCGAAGAAGGCGGCCGCTTCGGACGCAGAGGAGGGGGCTGCCGCGAAGGAGAAGCC
>JBOGYB010000457.1:0-2078 GCA_050696555.1 Solirubrobacteraceae bacterium
TCGCTCAGGTGTGGAACGTGCTGGGTCTGACGATCCAGCACAACACGATCTGGGACGGCAAGGGGTTTGCTCTGGTGGCAAACGGCGCGTCGTTTACGCCCACCGCTACCATCGATCACAACGTGCTCAACATCTTCAAAGTCTCACAGCCCGTCGGTAGCGCCTTCTCGATCACCGAGGGCAACGACGTCTTTGGCGAATCGCCCACCAACCTGACTCAAGGCTCAGGTGACAAAGTCCTCGCCAACCCACAGTTCACGAACACGGCGATCGACGACTACCGGCTCGCGAGCAATCCGAGTGGGATGGGCGTCGACTGGACCCCCGCGGAACAGCAGTACGGGCCGGCGGGATGACCCCTCGCCAGGTGCGTTTCGCCCTTGTGGGCGTGGCACCGGTTGTGGTCGGAGTGTTGGTGGTGTTGCTCGTCGTGACTACCTCTCCAGACGCCTTAGCTCCACGGATAGCCACAGTGGACGGTGGTTGCACAGCCCACGTGTCCAGCCTGGGGGCAGCCACGAGCGCCGTTGCGCGCTCCCGCCCCGGCGGGGTTGTATGCCTCGATGCCGGCCATTATCCAAGCAAGCTTTCGCTTGCGGCCAGGCCCGCCGGCGACGTGGTCCTGCGTGCCACCCCGGGGGCGCACGTGAGTACTGGTCCGATCGCGATCGCTGGCAGTCACATCGTGGTGCGCGGGCTGTGGGTACACGGGGAAGTCGCGCTTGCGGCCGGTGACTCGCACGTAACGATCGATCACGACGACATCACCGGTGGGGGAGAGGGGATCGTGTTCGATACTTCCGATTGCACTGTCCCGAAAGCGCCTAAATGGAGCGGTTGCGAACCGATGCCACCTATTGGCGACATCACGATCTCGGCCAACCATATCCACGACATAGGTGCTCACGGTGGCGAAGATGCGATCCACCTGGACAATTGGCGCAACGTGCGCATCACTGGCAACGAGTTCGATCACATCATCGAGGCTGGAGAACACACCGACTGCATGCAGTCGGTGTACGGTGGCGATCAGCTCACGTTCGACCATAACTACGAGCACGACAACAACTGCCAGGGCTTCTTCATCAAGGACGGAGACGCCACCAACGTGTCCTTCACCGACAACCTCTTCGTTCGTGACCACATCGGCAGCTACGCCAACTACTCCCAGATTTGGAACGTTCGTGGACTCACCGTGCGCCACAACACAATCTGGGACGGCAAGGGGCTCGCACTCAGGGCCGACGAAGCCTCCTTCACGCCGACCGCGATCGTTGACCACAATGTAATCGTGAGCTTCGTGATTGAGCGCTCTACGGGCGCGCCCTATGCGATCTCCGAGCACGACAATCTGTTTGGCTTGGCGCCGTGGTCGTTTCGCGCGAGTCGAAGCGATCGCACCGTCGGTCGCCTGCGCTTCATGGGGTCGACTCGTGGTGACTATCGCCTAGCCCGCAACCCACGCGGGATCGGCGTGGACTGGAGTCCGGCGGCCCGCCGCTACGGCCCCGCTTCCTGAATCCCGCGCGCGAGCAGCGAGCTCCCCGAATCGTTGGATGTGTATGTCCGCAACGCCTTCAGCCCTGCCGGCCGTCCAAGCAGAACCGGTTCTTGGGTCTTCGAACAAGTCCTCGGTGGCGCGCCGCCTACGCTTTCTCCGCGAGTACGGCGTGTGGCGCCGCGCGGTACGGGAGCTGTGGCGCTTCAAGTGGCGCGAGAACCGCGCACGCCCGATCGTTGGTGCCTATCACACGCGTAAGGGGAGGGTCCCATATTTCATCCGCCACGGCACCCGCGACGTCGGCATCTTCTCCGAGATCTTCATTGCGGGCGAGTACGACCCGCCGGCGGCTGTAAGCGAGCGGATTGGCGCGCTTGGACGTCCCCCACGGATCGCCGACCTCGGCGCCAACGTCGGGCTGTTCGCGGCCTTCTGCCGTGAGCGTTGGTCGGGTGCGAGTGTTGTTGCTGTGGAGCCGGACCCCGAGAACCTCGAGCTCTTGCACCGTGTCGCTCGAGCGACCAACGAGATCGAGGTGATCGCGGCATGCGCCTCCAACTACGAGGGGAGTGTGCGC
>JBOGYB010000458.1:0-2073 GCA_050696555.1 Solirubrobacteraceae bacterium
GGACAAGAGGCGCGCACGCTATCGGGCGAGCCGGTCCGGGAGCTCTACACGCCCGAGGATCTCCCCGCCGGGATCGGCGACCCCGAGCGCGACCCGATCGGAAAGCCCGGCTCTTACCCCTTCACACGGGGGGTATACGAGTCGATGTACCGCGGTCGGCTATGGACGATGCGCCAGTTCGCCGGGTTCGGCACGAGCGAGGAGACCAACGAGCGCTTCCACTACCTGCTCGACCACGGCCAGACGGGACTCTCCACCGCGTTTGACATGCCGAGCCTGATGGGTCACGACTCCGACAACATCCGCTCGCTCGGGGAGGTGGGGAGAGAGGGGGTAGCGGTGGACACCACCGAGGACATGCGCACCCTGTTCGCCGGCATCGACTTGGGAGAGGTGTCGGTGTCGATGACTATCAACGCTCCCGCCGCGATCATGCTCGCCTACTTCGTCGTGGCCGCCGAAGAACCGGACCCCGCCCACCCCGGATTCGGATCCCGCCCCACCCACGCGGTGGCGCCGGAGCGGCTATCGGGGACGATTCAGGCGGACATCCTCAAGGAGTACATCGCCCAGAAGGAGTGGTGCTTTCCGATCGACCCGGCGATGCGGCTGTGTGGGGACATGATCGAGTGGTGCACCCACCACATGCCGCGCTGGCACCCGATCTCGATCTCCGGGTACCACATCCGCGAGGCGGGGGCCACCGCCCAGCAGGAGCTGGCGTTCACGCTCAAGGACGGGCTCACCTACGTGGAGCAGGCGATCGCACGGGGCCTCGATGTCGACGACTTCGCGCCGAGACTGTCGTTCTTCTTCAACGCGCAGATCGACTTCTTCGAGGAGATCGCCAAGTACCGCGCGGCGCGGAGGATCTGGGCGCGTGAGCTGCGCGAGACGTTCGGCGCCGTGAACGAGCGCTCGTGGTTGATGCGCTTCCACGCGCAAACCGCGGGGGTGTCGCTGACCGCGCAGCAGCCGCTCAACAACATCGTGCGCACCACGATCGAGGCCCTGGCGGGTGTACTGGGGGGGACACAGTCGTTGCACACCAACTCCTATGACGAGGCGCTCGCGCTGCCCACCGAGGAGGCCGTGCGGATCGCGCTGCGCACCCAGCAGACGATCGCCTTCGAGACGGGCGTGGCGAACACCGCCGACCCGCTCGGGGGGGCGTACTTCGTGGAGGCCCTCACCGACAAGATGGAGGAGCGCTGCTACGAGTACTTCGCGAAGATCGACGAGCTCGGGGGGATGGTGGAGGCGGTGAAGCGCAACTACCCCCAGCGCGAGATCGCGGACGCCGCGTTCACACTGCAACAGGAGATCGACTCCGGCGAGCGGGTGGTGGTGGGAGTGAACCGCTTCTGCGAGGGAGACGACGGGGAGCCGGAGATCTTGCGCATCGACCCGGCGTTGGAGCGCAAGCAGGTGGGCCGGTTGCAGGCGGTGCGTGCGAGCCGCTCGGGCGCGGAGGTGGAGCGCACGCTGGCGGACCTGCGCGCGGCGGCGGCCGGCGAGGGCAACCTGATGGAGCCACTGATCGAGTGCGCGCGGGCGAGCGCCAGCGAGGGAGAGATCGTGGAGTCGCTGCAGCAGGTGTTCGGCAAATACACCGAGTCGCCCGTCTTTTGAGCCCAACTTCGTAAGTTCTTACGTTCGCATAGCAACTTCCCGGCAGGAATCATGTTGTGCGGGCGTTAGGGTTTTCCACCACGCCCGGGCGCACTGAGCACGCTCGACGGGGTTGGCGCACCTCGATATGCCACGCAACCTCCTCGCAAACAACGACATCAAAGGACACTTGATGCGCAGGCTGCTTGTACTGCTCGGTATGACCGTAGTGCTTGGTTCGGCCGCGACGCTCGCTTTCGCCGCCAAAAGGATCGTCGCCGTGAGCGCCACCGCGCACAAAGAACGGTCGGGTCCCAAGTGCGTGCCGCCCCACCTCAACATCTCGGACGTGCTACCGGGTACCGGCCTGCAGGTGTCTCCTCTGCCCGACTCGCTCGACGCCCCCAACACCACGCAGATCAGCTTCCTCGGAGCACCGGTGGGAGCGCTGTCGGACATCTC
>JBOGYB010000459.1:0-2070 GCA_050696555.1 Solirubrobacteraceae bacterium
CTTCTGCCCTGGGCGAGGATGAAAGCCTGCGTTCGCCCCTCCAGCAGCAGTTGCAGGCCGGGCGGCTCCTCCCCCTGCTCGGCGACGATCTCGCCGGGGCTCACATGGCGAGCGCGAGCAAGCGGTACCCACTCGGAGAGCTCGGCGTCGTCGAGACTGTCGAACAGGTCGACGCTGCGAAGCTCGGCGAGCGTGACGGGCTCCTCCTCACTCACGAAGCAACCTTTCGCTGCGTCTCAGACGTCGAGGAGGTCACGCCTCGACCAGGTATTCGTGGATCAAGGACACCGCCATCGAGCCCTCCCCCACCGCGCTCGCCACGCGCTTGATCGAGCGCGCGCGTACATCGCCTGCGACAAACACCCCGGGGACGGTCGTCTCCAGCACATAGGGCTCGCGCGTCAGCGGCCACCCGTCGGTTTGAGCGTCGCGTCCGGCGAGGATGAAGCCACGATCATCGCGTGCCAGTACCCCCTCGAGCCACTCGGTACGCGGGGAGGCGCCAATGAACACAAAGCAGGCGTCGGCCTGAACCGTGTCCTCGCCGTCGGGTCCCTGGATGCGCAACCGCCGCAATCGCCCCTCCTCGCTCTCGGCGGCAATGGCGGATGTGCCGGTACGCACTTCTATGGTCGGTCGCGCGGCAATCTGCTCGATGAGATAGTGCGACATGGACTTCTCCAACGAGGGGCCGCGTACGAGCATCGTGACCTTCGCGGCATACCCCCCAAAGTAGACCGCTGCCTGGCCGGCGGAGTTGGCGCCGCCGATGACCACCACCTGCTGCTCGGCACACGCACGCGCCTCTGTCATCGCGGCACCGTAGTAGATACCCGCGCCTGTGAGCTCGGGAAAGCCGGGGGTGTCGAGCTGACGATAGGACACCCCCGAGGCGACAAGTACGCAGCTCGCGCTCAAAACACCGCCCCCGCTGAGTTCCACCAGACGCGCTGCACCCTCTGCGCGTAGCCCCACCGCCTCCTGGACCGTAAGCAGCTCCGCGCCCAACCGGCGTGCCTGATCGGTGGCACGGCGGGCAAGGTCGGAGCCGCTCAACCCCGCGGGAAAGCCGAGGTAGTTCTCGATGCGGCTCGACTGCCCAGCCTGCCCACCGGGGGCCTCTCGCTCCACCATCACGGTCTTCAGGCCCTCCGATGCTCCATATACGGCGGCGGCGAGTCCCGCCGGCCCGCCGCCGACGACGACGAGGTCGTAGTGATCCTGCGCGGGGACACCCGCCACGCCGAGGCGCTCGGCAAGCTCGAGGATGGTGGGACGCTCGAGCACCGCGCCATCCTCCAATAGCGCCACCGGCAAACGGTCGCCGTCCACGCCGGCTACACGCAATAGCTCGCGCGCCTCGCCGTCGCGCTCCACGTCAAGCCAGCGCGCGGGGACACGATTGCGAACGAGGAAATCCCGGATGTCATGGGACTCCTTGGAGAAACGGTGGCCCACCACACGAACACCGCCCGACTCGAGCGCAGCCCCCGCCTCCCACGTGGTGAGCAGGTCTTCCACCACAGGGAAGAGCTGCTCCTCCGGGGGATCCCACGGCTTGAGCAGGTAGTAATCGAGCGCCACCTCGTTGATGGCGGCAATCGCCGCCTCCGTGTCCGCGTAGGCGGTGAGCAGCACCCGCTTTGCCTCCGGCACGATCGTGCGAGCCTGAACCAGGTACTCGGTGCCCGACATCCCCGGCATGCGCTGGTCTGCGATCAGCATCGCCACTCGGTCACCGCGGGTGCGCAACTGGCGCAACACCTCGAGCGCCCCCTGTCCGGAGTCTGCACGGAGAATGCGAAAGCGCTCGCCAAAGCCGCGACGCAGGTCGCGTGCGACTGCCGCGAGAACCGCAGGCTCGTCGTCTACCGCGAGTATGGCGGGGCGACGCTCGACCTTGGGCTCGGAGCCGGTGGTCACGTCTGCGCCCTTACACCATTTCCGATGCGAGGTTCTGGAAGATGGCGGTCATTCCCTGACCGCCCGATCACAGTGGCGGCCAACTCTGATGGGTTGGCCGCACATCGCAGAAGGCTCCCCCGAAGCCACCCAACGGCGGTTCTCAGT
>JBOGYB010000460.1:0-2070 GCA_050696555.1 Solirubrobacteraceae bacterium
GGTGTGGATGACGCCAGCCTTGCGTGACGTGGCAGACCTACTATGGCTCAAGCTTCAGCTGTTGTTCGGCTCGGCCGGCTGAGGGCGTTCACACAAAATGTTCGACTACCGCTACCACGCGCTCTCGCTCGCCGCCGTTCTGTTCGCGCTCGCCGTGGGGGTTCTGATCGGGGTGGCAATCGGCGACTCGAACCTGGTGTCCTCGGCGCAGGACGGGATTGTGCGCAATTTGCGCTCGGAAGTGAGGGACTCGCAGCACAATCTGGAACAGGTGGGAGCGCACCTGCGCGAAGAGGAAACGCTGGGAAGCGACCTGTGGCCGCTGGCGGTGCACGGGCTGCTAAGTGGAAGGAGCATCGGCTTGGTGTTCCTGGGCGGCTCCTCCGACAGGATCGACTCGCTCGTACGTGACGGTGTGGGGGAGGCGGGGGGAAATGTGAAGGCGGTGGTGGCGGTGCGTGAGCCGCTTGACATAAGTGGTTTGGCAGAACAGGCCAGCGGCACCCGCTATGCGGCGCTGGCGGAAGACCCGACGCTTGTGAAGCAGTTCGGGACGCGTCTGGGCAAGCAGCTCGTACGCGGGGGGCAGCTACTCGAACATGTACACACCAAGCTGCTTGGCTCCTACGACGGCGAACTGGGCAAGCTCGAAGGGCTTGTGGTGGTGCGCAACGAACCCGAAGATATGAGCCCGGAAGCGGCCAAGGCAGTCGCGGAATTCCAGTCGGGTCTGATCGCGGGGGTGGCATCCGAAGGGGTGCCGGCGGTGGGGGTGGAGCTGAGCACTACCGAACCCTCACAGGTGCCTTGGTACAAGAAGGAAAATTTGGCGAGCGTGGACGACCTGGAAACGATTGCCGGGCGGGCCGCGCTCGCGCTGGCACTCGCGGGAGACCACGGCGCCTACGGGGTGAAGTCGACGGCTGACGCTTTGCTGCCTTCGGTTGTGAGCGCGCCCGGACAGTAACGCCGCCTTTGCGGTAGAGCGTCGAGACGAGCGGCGGATGTCCGGGGAGGGGGCTACTTTGCGCGGGTGGCACTTGCCTTCGTACTTGCAACGATCATTGCCGTGGCGCTGGCGCCGCCCCTGTTGCGTGGGTTGAGCGAGGCGGGACGGGTCAAGGCTAACTACCGCGGGCGGGAAGTGGTGTTCCCGTTTGGCGTGTTGAGCGTGGTGGCTGCGCTACTTGCGCTGATCCCGCTCATAGTCCTGCGCCAGCTTGAAGTGAAGGGTGTGCTGTACCCGAAGGGCCTTGACATCGTGATTTACGTTTTGGGTGTCGCGTTTCTCGGCCTTGTGGACGACACCCTGGGGGGCGAGCCGCGCGGCTGGCATGGTCATGGCAGGGCGCTGCGAGAGGGGAGGCTCTCGACCGGAGCGCTGAAGGCGGGAGGCTCGCTGGGGTTGGCGCTGTATGTGACTTGGCACCAGAATGGCTCTGTTGGGCGTTGGCTACTGGAAAGCTCAGTGTTGGTGCTTGCCACGAATGCGTTCAATCTGCTCGATCTGCGGCCGGGGCGCGCGACGAAGGTGTTCGTGCTGCTCGGCGCGGGTTTGACGGTTGGGACGGCCACCGTCGAACCTCTGTGGAGACTCGGTTTGTTCGTCGGGCCCGCTCTCATCGCCGGGGTGTATGACTTGCGGGAGCGAGCGATGCTCGGCGACACCGGAGCAAACCTGCTGGGGGGGCTTGCCGGGTTGTGGATGTTGCTCACCCTGTCGGAAACGGAACAGGAGATCGCGCTCGCATTGCTAGTGGTGGTAACGGTTTACGGAGAGCTGCGCTCCATCTCCGCGCTCGTCGAGAGGGTGCCGCTGCTGCGCGGGATAGACTCCTGGGGCGTACCTCGATGACCTCGCCTCACTCTGACCGCCACGCACAGGCTCCGGCCAAGACCCGGTTCATCTTCGTGACCGGCGGTGTGGTGTCCTCGCTGGGGAAGGGGATCGCCGCCGCGTCGATCGGGCGGCTGCTCGTCTCCCGTGGGTTTACGGTGGGCCTTCAGAAGTTCGATCCCTACATCAACGTGGACCCGGGCACCATGTCCCCCTACCAGCACGGGGAGGTG
>JBOGYB010000461.1:0-2062 GCA_050696555.1 Solirubrobacteraceae bacterium
GGGTTCTGTGCGTCATAGGCGTTCTTGTGAAGCGCTGGCGCGCAGGAGATACAAATCTAGGACCGCACGCCGCGGTGGGAGGAACGCATGAGCACGCACACACCGATCAAGGCCCAACCAATGGTGGTCCATCGCGTGTGGGCTGGCACATGCGTGCGTGCCGTTATGGTGCTGGTGAGCGCTGTAGTCCTGTTCGCTGCGTTGTTGGCTGGGTCGGCTGTGGCAGCGGGTTCGTCCGCGCCGGCGTGGAGCGTGTCGATCGCGGGTGTGCCCTCCGTACTGCCGGTGGGTACGGGGCACAAGGGCAGGTTCATCGTGATAGTCGAGAACACGGGCGGGACGGCCAGTGAACCTGGAGCGGTCATGCGCGACGTCCTGCCAGAAGGCCTTATCGCCAATGAAGCCGGGGCCTATGGTTGCGCGGGTGAAGGTACCCGTGAAATGGTGTGTCCGTTGGGCGAACCGGTCGCGCCTGGCGGGCTTGAAGCCAAGTACGTCAATTTCGAAGAGACGGGCACGATTGTTCCCGGATCAACGTTGCCCAACAGTGTGACGGTCAGTGGGGGCGGGGCCCCCGCTGCTACGGCGCAAGACAGTATTCGTGCGCGCGAAACCGGCGAGACCGGTCCTGGTCCGGGCGGGATCGCCGATTTCTCAGTGCGCGCTACTGATCTCGCGGGCCAGCAGGTTTCGCAAGCGGGTGGGCATCCGAACTTGCTGACGACGTCGGTGATGTTCAACACCCAGTACGCCGAAGGAGTGAGTGGTCCGGCGCGTCCTGCTGAGGCGATCAAGAACCTCGTCTTCTATCTCCCGCTTGGGATGCTCGGTAATCCGCTGGTCGCCGAGAAGTGCGAGGTGGGATTGGTAGAACCGTTCCCCGAACGGAGCGGTTGCCCGCCGGGCAGCAAGATCGGCGCGATCCTCCCGCTGGTCGTGAGCGCTACCTTTGCCGCAGCACACGGTATTTATAATCTTGCACCGGAGAAGGGGTACGCGGCGGAGTTCGCGTTCGCGAGCAACGGCTTCATATTCGTCTCTTACGCGAACGTGGTGCACCACGACGGTGCCTACATGGTGCGGGTGTCGACACCCGGTATCCCGGCCTCGGCGTTGCTGATCGGGTTTGTCGCGTCGTTCTACGGGGATATTCAGGAACATTTCATAGTCAATGAAGAAGAAGTGTCGTTTGATCGTGGTGCGTTTTTGACCGATCCCACGGATTGTTCTGAGGGTCCACAGGCGCGTGAGGCTAGCGTGGAAGCGGATACGTGGGAACACCAGGATAAGAGTTTGTCGTTGCGGCGTTCGAGTATGGTGTTCCCGAGCCTCACTGGCTGTGGGTTGTTGGGTTTCTCCGCGGATTTGAGTGTGACTCCGGAGACGAGTCGGGCGGATGAGCCTTCGGGTTACGGTGTCGCGTTGCGTATCCCGCAAGCGCCTAATACGCAGACTGGTTTTGCGACACCGCCGGTGAGGGATACGAGCGTAACGCTGCCGCAGGGCACTACGATCTCGCCGTCTTCGGCGAACGGCCTGCTGGCATGTGCTGCGACGGGGCCGCATGGGATCAACGTCGAAGGCGGAGAATCTGAACAGGAAGGCCCCGAAGGGCTCGAGCGTCCCGTTGCGGGTCATTGTCCGTCGGGGTCGCGTATCGGTACGGTCACGGCGTCGAGCCCGTTGCTATCAGAAGAGTTGAAGGGTCACCTGTTCCTAGCCGAACCTGGTTGCGGGAACACCGCGCACCCGAACCCGTGCGAACCCAAGGACGCGCTTGACGGGAATCTCTATCGTCTCTATCTGGAATTGGAAGCGTCGGAACGTGGTGTGATAGTCAAGCTGGCCGGTCACGCCTCGGTCGATCCGGTTACGGGTCGGATCACAGCGACCTTCGAGGATACGCCACAGTTCCCGTTCAGCGAACTGACGGTCCAGACCAGGGAAGGACCCCGCGCGTCGCTCGAGAACGCCCAGACTTGCGGTACAGCAAACACGACAGGGGTCGTTTCTTCGTGGAGTCCGGTGACACCACCGGCGTCCGCGTCGAGTAGTTTCAACG
>JBOGYB010000462.1:0-2048 GCA_050696555.1 Solirubrobacteraceae bacterium
CCACAACATCCACGCCGTCACTATGCGACGGCCGGCATCACACTCGCGTGACGATTCAGGCGCTCGGCATAACGATTGTGTGACGACCCTGGACTATGGCCGTCGAAATCCTGTTATGCGGAAAAACGATACCCCACACCGGGGTCTGTGACGATGAAGCGCGGGCTCTGTCCCTCCGGCTCCACCTTCCCACGCAGCCGCGCTATGTGGGTGCGAAGCGTTTGCACATCATCCACGTACTCCGGCCCCCACACGTCGGCAAGCAGCGCACGATGAGTCAGTAGGCGCCCCCGGTTACGCGCAAGCACGCGCAACAGATCGAACTCAATCGGTGTTAGATGGATATCTTCGCCTGAGCGTCTAACCGCTCGCGCCGCAAGGTCTATCTCGAGCTCACCGGCCACGATGAGAGGGGCCTTATCCGCCCTTCCACCCCGGCGCAACGCCGCCTGCAAACGCGCCACAAGCTCGCGTGAGCCGAAGGGCTTTGTGATGTAGTCATCAGCGCCCGCCTCGAGCGCCCGCACCTTCTGATCCTCCTCCCCCACCGCCGAGAGCACGAGGATCGGCATCTCGCTCCACTCACGCAGGCTGCGGGTCACCTCCACGCCGTCGGTGTCGGGCAGCATCAGGTCCACGATCGCCGCCTCGGGCGGACGCACTGCCGCGCGATCCAGCGCCTCGGAGCCGGTTTCGGCGAGCACCACCTCAAAACCCGCGTCGCGCAACACCACCCGCAGCGCACGCAGGATCTGCGGCTCGTCGTCCACCACCAGAATTCGCTGCGCGGGCGGCAAGTCGCTCAAGACACCTGCTCGGAGCTGGCAGGCAATCCGAGCTCCCTGTCGCTTGCCGAGAGCTCACCGGCCGCAACGAGCGGCAGCTCGAACACGAACGTGGCACCCTGGCCCGGGAGCGACTCGACGTGCAAACGTCCGCCATTCGATTCGGTGAACCCGCGCGCGATCGCAAGCCCCAAGCCTGAGCCGCGATGACCTCCCTGTGGAGTACCCGCGCGGTAGAAGGGCTCGAACACGCGCTCGAGCTGCGCCGGAGGAATGCCAGGTCCGCGATCCACGATGCGTACCACCAAGCGATCCCCCGCCGGACCGCCGTCGGTGGGCGAAAGCGGCGCCGGCGCCCGCGAACCGCCCTCCTCGGAGCCCGCATCGGATGTGGCCGTGGCCCCCATGAGGCTACGCACCGCCCGTGCCCTCACCGACACCGGATGACCGCCGCTGTGGCGGCGTGCGTTCTCGAGCACATTCACAAACGCCCGCTCCATCTGCACGGGATCGACGCTCACGAGCGGCATGTCGCGATCGATCGAGAGGCTGAAGTCGTCCTCTGCGGGTGTGAGATCGGCCAGCGCCGCTCCGATCACATCCTCGATGGACGTCCATGCCACACGTGGCTCGGCGGCACCCGCCTCCAACCGCGAGAGGTCGAGCAGGTTGTCCACCAGCCGCGACAGCCTATGTGTCTCGTCTTGGATGACACCCGCCATCTCGGCGCGCTCCTGCTCGGTGAGCGTTGCCGAGCCAACCGCATCGGCCGCCGTGGAGATGGCAGTGAGGGGGGAGCGCAGATCGTGGGACACCGCTCGCAACAGCGCCGTCTTCACGACGTCGGCACGGCGCAACGCGGCGGTCTCCACCACGTCTGCGAGCAGCGACTCGCGCTCGAGCGCCGCGCTCAAGAGTGACTCAAGCGCCGGCACGATGCGCTCCTGCACACGTCGCAGCGTCACCTCGGAGCTGTCGGCGGGCACGAGCAGCGTGCCGAGCCTGCGCGGCCCCTCCCGCAGGGGGAACGCCACTCGTCGCTCATCGCCCTCAACCGCCTCCAGCTCGATCGCCGCCGAGGGCAGCTCCAGCACCTGCGAGAGATGCGCAGCCGCCGTGGGCAGATCCTCGGAGAGGCGCCTCCCGCTCAGCAGCAAGCGCGCCATCTCGGCCGCGAGGTCTGCCTCGCGGCGACGCTCCGCCGCCTCACGCGAGCGCGTGCGCGTGACCTCCGCCACCGAGCTTGCCAGCACCGCCACGACG
>JBOGYB010000463.1:0-2046 GCA_050696555.1 Solirubrobacteraceae bacterium
GAACAGCGCCCGTCGGGCCTCGCTAGCCGTGATCGCCACTGCCATCTCCTTTCATATGGTACCAAATATTGTACCACATCTGAACTCGGGAAATGAGCGCGCCAATCAGTTGTGCGCCGGATACGACCGGCAGTCGCTCGCTCACGCGGGAAGGGCAAGCCTGCGCCGGACGATCCCGGAGCCGACGGGCCGACCTTCTTCGCACAAACCCTCAACGTAGAGAGCAAGAGCTTCCTTGGCGTTCTCGGTCGCTTCGTCGATGTCCTCGCCCTGCGTGTGCAGCCCAGGGAGATCGGGTGCGTACACGTGATAACCACCCTCGTCCTGGGGCTCAAAGACGAACTCGAACTCGCTCTGCTCGGCCATACGGTCAGGATACCGCCAAGCACAACGGACAAGTGCATCGTCGGGCGACCGAACACGTGCGCACAAGGATCAAGTCATCTGGCAACGGCTTGGGGGTATGACTTGGATCAGTCCTCTGCGCGTGCGACACTCCAGTGGATGGAGCCTGACCACGTCACGCTCACCGGCGATCTGTCTGGGGATTATGTGGTCGAGGATCGTCGTCCTGACGGCCGTGTCCTCTTGCGACCTGACCTGAGCGTGAAGGCGATGCTCGCTCGCCACGGGGAGCGCAAGTTGACTCCCGAGGAGTTCGAGCAGCACTTCGGGCAGCTCCCAGCAGACGGCGAGGGCTAGTCGGTAGCCGATACCCGGTCGGCACCGATGGTGCGAGTTCAACGAGGACGCAATCGCTCAAGCGCTGTGATGAGGAAGGCCGCGAAGCTCGCCGGGCTCCCGCAAATCGGCTGGTTTTTCGTGGGCCCCGCTTCGCCTTGCTGCACAAGCGTTTCTGCTGCGTCGATCCGCCTTTCGCGGACCTCCGCAGGAGACGCAACCAATGGACCCTGGGGAAGGAACACCAAACCATCTAGCACGGGTCGAGGCTTTGCGCCGAGCGCTGGCGGATGCTATGCGAGAGCGAGCTTGAGGTCTGCTGGACTGGCCTTTGCGGGCAACTCCAGTCGAAGCTCGCCTTGAGCCTCATCGAGAAGCCTGCGGATATCGATCAGGGTCAGACCGACGAGATCCCCGTTCTCATCGAAGCTGACGGCATGCCCTTCGGGCGTCTCATCGAAGTCAACGGCGCGCGCGGGATCGCCCTGGGCGAGATAGAGCACGTCCGCGTCATGGTCATAACGAACTCGGTCGAACTTGTATGGGCCGATGTGGACTGTCATGGCTTGCTTCTCCTTGGGAATGCTATGCGTATGCTACCCACGCTTTGTTCTGGCCAGGAACCACCACCGGCTCGGGTGAAGCCAGCTATCGTCGCATCGTGTTCCGCTCGCTGGAGATCGACTTCGATGCACACGCCATGCGAGCGGAACTGCTCGACGGGAGTGTCGTTCGGGAGCCAATGCCCGGGAAGATGCAAACAAAGTCTGCGCTGCGACGCTCCAAGATCAACATTGAGCCGCAGACTCTGATTCTCACACTGGACGACGACGAGACGCTAGAGTAGACATTGGCGCGCCCCGACAGGTCCCCCCGACCCACGTGCCGATCGTCTACCTCGACCAGCTCCACTGGATCAGCCTCGCACAGCACCTTTGGGCGCCCGACCGGCTGCGCGCGTCAGAGCGCGAGGCAGCGGAGGACCTAATCGGCCTCGCACGCGAGCAGCGCATCCTGCTTCCCGTTGCGAGCGCGCATTTCACCGAGTTGCCTCCTGTGGCAGGCCCGACGACGCCGCGACCTCGCTGTTACCATGCTCGGCCTCAGCCGTGGCTGGCAGATGCAGAATCCGATCAGGGTTCGCGCGCAGGAGTACTTGGCATCGATCCTCGGACACGAACCGGTCGCCTCCGATGTCTTCACACTTCAGCCCGGCGTGCTTTTCGTCGAAGGTCCTAAGCCTCCCGCACCGATGCTAGGAGTGCCAACCCCTCTCGCTGAGATGATCTCGCGCGTAGTCGCGGTGTCAGCCGTCTACGCCGCGGTACTTGACGACGAGCCGCCCGACATGGGAGAAGGCAAGGC
>JBOGYB010000464.1:0-2039 GCA_050696555.1 Solirubrobacteraceae bacterium
CTGCGGCACCAGCCCCTCCTTGACCCAGCGCCTCACGGTCGCCGGGGTGATGCCCGCGCCGGATGCCACACGTGCGAGCGTCGGTGTACCGGGCTCGGAGCTCACCGGGCCACCATTCTGAGCAACCCGATCGCTGGGATCCGCGCCGTCCGGCGGCGACGGGTGCGTGACCTGCGACCCATCCTCGACGCGGTCTCGCCCGCGGCGCGAGCGGCCGCGGCGCCTGGTAGTGCGCGCCACCTTGCTCAGACCACCAGGTGGGGGTATGACTCTGCGAGCATCGCCCTATAGCGGGCGTACACCGGCTTGGTTATGGGGATCAGAGCCAGCGAAGCCTTGATATCCCCTCCGGTCTTTATCCGACGGCGAGCGATGGCGAGCGGGATGTTCTCCTTGCCCTGAAAGTAGCGGTTGGCGACCTCCGAGGACATCTTCATCCGCACGCGCGGCTCCCAGTCGACCTCGTCGGTCCACTCCCAGTGGAGGTTCGCCTCCTCCCCCGCCTTACGCGCCCGCACGTTCATCACCATGTCGAGGTCCTCGAACTCAAAGCGTTGCGGCACATCCGCATCGCGCAGCGCCGGCCCCATCTCCTCGTCTTCGCTCATAACTGTGAACAAGCGGTCCATGACCTCCTTGAACTCCCGCGAGGATGAGAAGGGCGAGCCCATACAAAGCAGTCTAGAGTCGCGCCGGATGAATCTCCCCGAGACGATCCACCTGCACCCCACGGCGGAGCTGGCCGAGCGGGTGTTGCTGCCGGGAGACCCGGGGCGGGCGCTGGCGTTGGCTCAGCTGCTACTGGAGAAGCCGCTGATGTTCAACCACCACCGTGGGCTGTGGGGGTACACCGGGAAGGCAGCCGACGGCGAGCTTTTGACCGTGCAGAGCACGGGCATGGGCGGACCGAGCGCGGCGATCGTGCTGCATGAGCTGATAGCGCTCGGTGTTAGGCGAGGGATACGCGTGGGGACTTGCGGTGCACTTGACTCCGCGCTCGAGCTCGGCGATCTGGTGGTGGCGCGCGAGGCGATCGCCGCGGACGGGACGAGCGCCGCCTTGATGGGCGCCGCATCGACAGAACCGGTGGCGGTGGACACCGCGGAGGCGGAGGGTGGCCGCGCGTCGGTACGCGGAACAAGCCCTCCCCCGCGCACACGTACGCGCGCACACGAGTCCCTCGTAGATCGCATACACCACGCCCTCGCGGGATACGAGCGAAAAGCCCATCGGGACGCGACGATAGTGAGCACCGACCTCTTCTACGAGCCGAGCGAGGGCCGTAACGGAGGGTGGCGCGCCGCAGGGGCGATCGCGGTGGAGATGGAGGCCTCGGCCCTTTTCGCCGTGGGCGAGCGGGCCGGTATCGAGGTTGCGTGTCTGCTTACGGTAAGCGACACGTTCAACGCGAATGAGCGACACCTCCGCATCGACGATCACGCGCTCGTGGAGGCCGCCGAGGCGATGGGCAGAGTTGCCGCTGCCGCGCTGTCTACCTGAGCAAGTCGTTTGCGCCCGGCGAGGACCAGATCGGCCGGTACGTGCGCCGGCGGTAGAGACTCAGACGCTCTTCTTGGCCCTGGAGGCGGCCGTGGAGCGCTTGGGCGCCGCACCCTTCGGCGCTGGGCGCTTCAGCGCCGCGGACTCCTTGGGCGCGGAGGTTCCCGCGAGCTTGCCGGAGAGAGTCTTCAGCTGCTCTTCCATCGAGGCGAGACGTCGCTCGACCCCCCCGTCGGAGATGGCGCGGTTGATGCGGTGAACCCCGTCCTCGATGCCCTCCAGACGCTGTGACACCGAACGCAGACGGCGCGTCAGGCGCTCGATGTCGGCGGCTGTGGGGATGTTGAGTGCGCTGAGCGCGAGCTCTTGTGCCTGGGCGGCGCGCTCGCGCGCGTCGAAGGCACGGCCGATGGTGCCGGACACGAGTGGGTTCTCGAACAGGTCGGTGAGAGCCTTGCCGAGCTTGTCCTCGGTGCCGCTGGTCAAGCGCTCGCGTAGGCCGGCGGCGGATCTGGTGCCTTCGGACATCGGGCACAGGG
>JBOGYB010000465.1:0-2038 GCA_050696555.1 Solirubrobacteraceae bacterium
GAGGAACGCCGGGCAGGGAATCCTCGGCTGGTCGCTGAGAGATGTCGCGAGCGCCGAGATGGACGGCTTGCCCACCACGCTCTCCAAGCAGCCACCGCATGGTGAGCCGCCCAAGCATCCCAACGGGATCGTGGCCATCGATCATGTGGTGTCGATGTCGCCCGACCTCAACCGCAGCGTGAGCGCATTGCAAGCCGCCGGGCTTGACTTGCGTCGTGTCCGCGAGCAACCCACACCGGCAGGGGCGCCACGCCAGGCGTTCTTCCGGCTCGGGGAGGTCATCCTCGAGGTCGTGCAGGAGCCCGAGGATGTCGTAGCGGCGCGCCCGGGAGGCACAAACGGGGCGGCCCGGTTTTGGGGGTTGGCGCTGCTCAGCGAGGATCTCGAGCTGACGGTAGAGCGGCTTGGGGAGCACGTGAGTGAGATTCGCGCCGCCGTACAGCCCGGCCGGCGGATCGCGACGCTGCGACGCTCGGCCGGCCTCGCCGTTCCAGTCGCGCTCATGAGCCCCGCCGTCCCGTAAGCCACAATATCCGCTTAATGTCTGCCGTCGAGGACAGGGACGCGAGGTTCAGGTTCGGCGCTGTCTTCCTTTTGACGCTCACGCTGCTCGTGTTCGTGATCGTGGCGCCCGGTGCCAACTGGGCGCGCGCCGTGGCACTTACGCTGCAATGGCTCGCGTTGCTGACCATCGTCGCCACCTCGCGTACCAGCAGCAATGTGCGCCGTCCCGTTGCGATCGCGCTTCTGAGCGTCACATCCTTCACAGTCGTGGGAGAGGCCGCCGGCGCCCTCTCAGACACGGCGCTGTTTGCGATCAGCGGTGTGCTCTCGGCAGCCATCCCGGTCGCTTTGATCGGAGGGCTTTTGCGACTGCTGCGCACTCGGGGCGTCACCTCGCAAGTAGTAGCCGGGGCGTTGACGTTCTATCTGCTGGTGGGTCTCGTGTTCGCCTCGGTGATCGGTTTTGTCGCGAAAGTGCAGGACACGCAGTACTTCGTCCAGCAGGCCCACCCTTCTACCAGCCAGATTGTGTACTTCAGCTTCACCGCGCTCACCACCACCGGCTTCGGTGACTTGACCGCCGCCACACGTGTCGGCAGAGCGCTAACAGTGGTCGAGATGCTGCTCGGCCAGCTCTACCTGGTGACCGTCATCGGCGTAGTGGTGGGTAACTTCGCGGGGAGGGGCCGCGGATCTGCACAACCCCCGGCGAGTTGAACCGGCGGTACCGACTTCTCAAAGCGCGCCTGAGAACGTAGGGTGTGAGCTTGCCCTCGCCCGATCCAAAGACACCACGACCCAAGGCCCCCTCAACCCGCACACGCGTGCGGCGGATGCCAGCTCGCGGCGAGTACGAGCGCGAGACGATCGAGGCGATCCTCGACGAGGCGCTGGTCGCTCACCTCGGCTTCGCCGTGGAGGGAGAGCCTTACGTCATCCCCACACTCCATGCCCGAGTCGGGGACAGCGTGTACTTCCACGGCTCGAGCGCCAGCCGTACCGTGCGGGCGCTTGCCGCCGGGACACAGATGTGCCTCACGGTCACCCTCCTCGACGGGCTCGTGCTCGCGCGCTCGGCGGTGCACCACTCGGTCAACTACCGCTCGGTCATCGTCCTCGGCCAGGCCACTCCGATTGTGGAGCCCAAGGAGAAGATGATCGCGATCGAAGCGTTCACGGAGCGTCTGGTACCGGGACGCTGGGAGGAGGTACGGCCGCCCACCGCGAAAGAGCTGAAGGCGATTCAGGTGCTGTCGCTGCCCCTTACCGAGGCCTCCGCGAAGTTGCGCACGGGACCACCAAAAGACGACGAGGAGGACTATGCCCTGAAGGCGTGGGCAGGGACCATCCCACTCGATGTCGTCGCCGGCATCCCGATACCCGACGCACGACTGGCTGAGGGTATCCCGCTCTCGCCCGCAGCCAATGCGTGGAACGTGGATCGCAAAAAGGCTTGACCGCCTTTGCAAGAGCGGCCGTCCGTCCTTTGCGGGGACGGACGGCCGTGGTTGACTATTGGCTCAGACCGCTAGGG
>JBOGYB010000466.1:0-2038 GCA_050696555.1 Solirubrobacteraceae bacterium
CCGCACAAGCCCTTGCACACGAGCGATGACCTCCTCGGGGTGACAGGGCTTGGTGATCCAATCATCCGCACCGAGGCGTAGTCCACGCACGCGCTGGGCCACTGTGGAGGGGCCGGTGCAAACCACGATGCCGAGTTCCGGGAGGGTTCCGCACAGGCGCTCCAACCATTCCCACGCTTGCGGTCCGAGCACCGTGAGATCCACCACCAGCGCGCTCAGGCGCATCGAGGCGATCGCGTCGGTGGGCGCCGGGGATGCCAGCACGCGGTGCTCCCACCCAAGCCGGTCCATGCGCTTGGAGAGAACCTGAATGAAACCGCTGTCGCGGTCGAGCACCGCGATGCGCAAAGCCGCTGCGCCCCCCGCGCTCGAAGCGACCCCTTCATCCTTGGAGAGGATGCCCGTGGTCATCTTGGCGCAGTGTATATGTGCTCGCGACCCGAAAGGCAACTCTCGCAGACGATGGTCACAGGATGTTCACAGGTGTTTGTCGCGTTTTGCGGTGGAGGGGACGTTGCCACGACCGTGCTCACACACGGTGGCCGGTCAGCTCAGCTCGGCAGCGGATTCGACTGGTCTGAGAACTCGCGGAAGAGACCGGTGACGACGAACGCCACTTGCTCGCCGACATCCACGGCGTTGTCGCCGATGCGCTCCAGGGCACGCGCCACGAGGATCATGTGCATAGCCCACTCACGCGTGTCGGGATCGTCGCCTATCTCGAGCGCCGAGCGGAAGATCTCGCGGTTGAGGCGGTTGATCTCCCGGTCTTGGCGGGCAAGGTCTTCGGCTAGTCCGAGGTCACGACCTGAGAAGGAGGCCTTGCACTGCACGATCTCAGAGCGCGCGTAGGCGCCCATCTTGAGGATCGACTCGAGCACCTCGGGACGCACGGGCGGCTCGTAGCCGGAGAGAGGGATCAGCTTGGCGATGTTCACGCACTGGTCTCCCATCCGCTCCACGTGCACGATGACGTGCAAGAGCGCCGCAACGAGTCGTAGGTCGCCCGCCACGGGCGCCTGGGTGGCAAGCAGCGAGAGGATCCCCTGGTGCACTTCCAGGTAGCGCCCGTCGACGCGATCGTCGTCGGCGATCACCATCTGAGCAAGCTCCACGTCCTGGTGGGCGAGGGCCTCCAACGTGCGGTCGAGCTGCTCAACTACGACGTCCAACCCACCGAGTGCGCGCGACTCGAGCTCCTGCAGTTGCTGCTGGAAGTGCTGTCTGCCGGCGAGACCTGTCAGACGGGTGGGAGTATCGGAGCCTGCCTCAGAGCTCACGGCGCGAGTCCTCAGCCGAACTTTCCGGTGACATATTCCTCGGTCCTCGAGTCGTCGGGGTTGGTGAAGATCTTCTGCGTCGGGCCCACCTCGACCAGCTCGCCGCCGAGCATGAAGGCGGTGCGATCCGCCACGCGGGCCGCCTGTTGCATGTTGTGTGTGACGATCACGATCGTCACACGTCGCTTGAGCTGGTCGATCAGCTCCTCGATCTTCAGCGTGGCGATCGGGTCGAGCGCCGAGCAGGGCTCGTCCATCAGGATCACCTCGGGTTCCACCGCCAGCGAGCGCGCGATGCACAGGCGCTGTTGCTGCCCACCGGAGAGGCCGGCCCCCGCCTCGCCGAGGCGGTCCTTGACCTCCTCCCACAAGCCCGCGCCACGCAGTGCCGACTCGACCTTGTGGTTCAGGTTGCCTGCTTTGCGCGCGGTGAGCTTCAGGCCGGCGGCGACGTTGTCGAACACTGACATCGTGGGGAAGGGGTTGGGCTTCTGAAAGACCATGCCGATCCGCCGCCGGAGGACGACCGGGTCGATGGCATCGCCGCCGATCAGCTCGCCGTCGAAGCGGACCTCGCCCTCCATGCGCGAGCCGGTGATCAGGTCGTTCATCCGGTTGAAGCAGCGGATGAACGTGCTCTTGCCACAGCCTGACGGCCCGATGAAGGCCGTGACGAAGTTCTTGCGGATCTGCATCGTGACGCCCTCGAGCGCCAGGTTCCCGGAGTACGTCACCGAAAGGCCCGCGACGTCGAACAC
>JBOGYB010000467.1:0-2031 GCA_050696555.1 Solirubrobacteraceae bacterium
CACGACGATACCGGCGCATGCGAGCACCATGGCAACGGCAAGCAGCGTCTTGTTGGCGAGCGTTCGGATCATCTGTGGTCGACGCCTACGGGGTGAGCTGACGGGCTCGCGCTAAACGGTCTGCGCTACGGCCCCTACCGGACCGATTCGCCCCCGCGGGCCGCTCTCGCGGCTCCGCATTGGGTCCCCCGCCCCTCGCAACCTGAATCGCAAGGGCTCGGCGTGGGCGCCAGTATACAGACCCTCCCCGCGGATCGAGCTAAGCCGAGTTGATGAGGTTTCCCGCACTTTGGGGAGCTCGTTGGTGCGTTGCCGCGTTATTCCGCATCGCGCCCGCGACGGAAGGCGGCTCAGGGCCGCCGCAGAATGGAGAGGGCGTCTTTCAGGAGGCGCCCCCCGGCAGTCAGGCCGCTGCCCGCCAGCTCGCTCACGATCTCTGTCAGCGACTCCAAGAGCTCGACACCGTTTGGCGGGTTCACCGTGTTCCCCAGCTCCAGCTCCTCCTCCGGCTCGTAACCCTGTCGCGGCGCGGGGGGCTCGCTCGGCTTGGTGGTGCGGGGCTTTCGCTTGGGAGCTGTTGTACGGACACGTGCCCCCGCCGCGCGAGCGGCGGGCTTGGAATTCGTCGCCGGCTTGGCCTTTGTCGCCGGCTTGGCCTTCTTGGCGCCCGGTTTTGGCTTCGCGGTCTGCTTCGGGGCGCCCGTCGCTGAAGCTGTTTCCGACTTGGTGGACTTGTCGCGCGCGGCGGCCCGGCGTGCGCTTGCCCGCTGAGGCCTGGTGCGTGGCAGCGCCGCGAGCACTCCCCCGTCCAGGGTTGGGGCATCCGGGCCAGCGTCTGGGCTATCGGCAGCGCTCATCGTCTCGCAATCATCGCGCACCCGACCGCGCCGTGCACGCGCGGGCGATTTTCACCCGCGTGAACGCCGTAACGCGTTAGGATGAGGCGGGTACATCTGAGTTGTACCGTCGGGCGGGCTTTGGCCACAACCCCGGCTAAGGTAGTCCTCTAGCAGCATCCCAAAGGGGTCCCGTCATCGATGTGCGGGTCCGGCGGGAGTCCCCCGAAGGAAACGGAAGAACGCATGTCAGTGGTCGAATTGCAGGAGTTGGAAGAGGTCAAGACGCTGCTCGCCAAGGGTCAGCAGGTCGGGGTGCTCACCTTTGCCGAGATCTCGGTCGCCACCTCCGACCTGGATCTGGACGAGTCCGACGTCGAGGAGCTGCACGGCTACCTCGAGAAATCGGAGATAGAGCTCGTCGAGGACATCGACCCCGCCACGGCCGCCGCCTCGGAGGTCGAACGTGCGCCCGACAAGCGTGGCCGGCGCAAGGCCAAGACGGCCCTGGACCTCAAGCCGGACATGACCACCGACTCGCTGCAGCTGTTCCTCAAGGACATCGGCAAGGTGCGACTGCTCACAGCCCAGGAGGAGGTGGACCTGGCCAAGCGCATTGAGCGCGGAGACCTCGATGCCAAGCAGAAGATGGTGGAGTCGAACCTACGTCTGGTGGTGTCCATCGCCAAGAACTACCGCAACCAGGGTCTCCCTTTCCTCGATCTGATTCAGGAGGGCACGCTCGGACTGGTGCGCGCCGCTGAGAAGTTCGACTACCGCAAGGGCTTCAAGTTCTCCACTTACGCCACCTGGTGGATACGCCAGGCGATCGCCCGCGCGCTCGCCGACAAGGCGCGCACGATCCGCATCCCCGTGCACGTGGTCGAGAAGCTCAACAAGATCGGCCGCGCCGAGCGCAAGCTCGTCACCGAGCTCGGTCGCGAGCCCACCGCGGACGAGATCGCCGAGGTAACCGGTATCGACCCCGAAGAGGTCGACTCGATCAAGCGCTCCGCGCAAGCCCCCGTGTCGCTGGAGAAGCCCGTCGGCGACGAGGAGGAGTCGGAGTTCGGTCAGTTCATCGCCGACGAGCGCGCGGAGTCTCCCTACGAGCGCGCCGCGGAGATCCTCACCAAGGAGGCGCTGCGGGAGGCGCTCGAGAACCTCTCCTACCGCGAGCGCCGCGTGCTAGAGT
>JBOGYB010000468.1:0-2021 GCA_050696555.1 Solirubrobacteraceae bacterium
GACCGGTTGATCTTCGAGTTGATCGACGAGCGCCGCGGTGGCGAGGACGATGGTCCCGACGTGCTGGCGTTGCTGCTGTCGGCAAGACACGAGGACGGCTCCCCGATGAGCGATGCCGAGCTGCGCGACGAGCTCGTCACGGCGCTGGTGGCGGGACACGAGACAACCGCCTCACAGCTCTCCTGGGGCTTTGAGCTGCTCTCGCGTCAACCCCACGTGGTGGAGCGCCTCGCGAGCGAATTCGAGAGCGACGGCGACGACGCATATCTCAGCGCCACGATCCAAGAGATCATGCGCCGCAAGCCGGTGTTGATGAACGCCGAGCCACGGTTGGTGAAGAAGCGCGTGGAGATCGGCGGCGTGAGCTACCCACCCGGAGTGGTACTGATCGCAAGCGCATTCCTCGTGCACCACGACCCCGAGGTCTACCCCAACCCTTATTCCTTCCGCCCCGAGCGCTTCATGGAGTCAGAAGGGGGGCAGGCGCCGGGGACATACACCTGGCTCCCGTTCGGTGGAGGCCGGCGCCGCTGTCTCGGCGCGAGCTTCGCGATGCTCGAGATGAAGATCGTGCTGCGCGCGGTGATCGAACGGAACGTGCTGCTCCCGGTTGGGGACCGTCCCGAGAGAGCGCGCAGGCGCAGCATCACGATCAGTCCCTCACGCGGGTGCGAAATCGAACTGCGGGAGCGCCCGCGGGGCGAGAGCGAGCCTGCGACTCCAGAGCGGATTCCCGCGCTCGCCTGACCGCCTACAGGCTCCCGCTCGGAGAGGGACCAAGCAGACGGCGGTCCTACCCTTCCTTGCGCTTTTTGGACTTCGGGTGCTTCACCTTCACCGGCGCGAGCCGGCCGGAGGCGGGGCGCCCGGAGACCAGGTTCGGACCTACCGCCACAACCGAGGCCGTGAAGCTCTCGAACGGAAGCACGTTTGAGAACGTCACCGAACGGCGGTTGGCCTTGCGGAAGAAGGATTGCAAGCGCCCGTCGCTGCCGCGAACCTTGATGCGGTAGGTGCGCGTGCCTGAAACCGCGCTCCACGTGACCGTGGCAGTGGTGCCGTGGCGCGCGATCTTCACCTTGCGAGCCTTCCCGGGCTTGAACGCCGCGGGGGCGGTGTAGTGACCAACGGTCAGTTCACGCACTACGGCGCCTTCCCCGTTGAGTAGGTAGGCGTACACGGTACGGGAGCGGGAGAGCCCTTCCTGCGGGGTGAACGTGAGCGAACCCTTGGCTTTGCCTGCAACACCCAGTACATGAGTGGAGTCGCGGCCCCGTTCCACGAAGCGCACCTTCGTGCCGGGGAGGTAGTGGGAGATCTTGTAGGCAAGACCCCACTTGCGTCCGTGCTTGCGCGCCACGTGCACCCTCACCGTGGCGGGCGCGACGTCTTCTGAGACTTCGAGCTTTGCGATCGGCGATGACCCGGCGGTCGCCTGCACATGCCACGTGCCGGCCTTGGGTTTGCGTAGCAACACGAGCACCCGATGAGGGTCTGGGCCCACAGCGGCCATGAACTGCCCGCCTACTATCGCCAGTTTCCCGGGAGAGGGTGTGGTGTAGGTCTGCCCGTCGGGCCCCTTGAGCGCCACCACCGGCGTGCCGGAGGAGGAGCTGATGCGCAACTCCTGCCCCAACCCCCCACCGGGGAGCGTGAAAGTGTCTTCTTCCGAGGCCGCCGAGGAGGTGGCAAGCGGGGGGAGGCCCCGCGAGAAGTCGCCTACCTTTGGTAGGAACAGGGCCGATTCTTCTTTGACGAAGCCCCCACTGTGTTTGACCAGCGCTTTTTGGCTGTACTGCTTGAGCTGGTCGGAGCAGTTGTCGTTGCCGAACAACCCCCCGTCGATGTTCCCATCGGAGAAGCGGTAGCGGCCCTGCACCCCACCGCCGAAGATACCTTCCGCGCCGACGTGCAGGCAGCCGGCGGCGAACTGGTTGTTGATCAACCCCGCCACTTCGGCGCTGATGATCCACAGTTTGAAGTACACGTTGCCTTTTGCTTGCCAAAGCCCACTGGAGGGT
>JBOGYB010000469.1:0-2021 GCA_050696555.1 Solirubrobacteraceae bacterium
GAGAGGGCCTACTCCGCGCGCGCACGCGCGAGTCACCCCCTGGAGGAACACATGACCACCGAGGAGAAGACCTCGCTGTTGCGCCCGCTGGTCGAGGATCTGCACGCGCGACGTGAGCAGATACGGCTGGGCGGGGGACCGGACAAGATCGACCGCCAACACGAGAAGGGGGCACTCACGGCTCGCGAGCGAATCGCCCTGCTCGTGGACGAGGGCACGTTTGTGGAGCTCGGCATCCACGGCAAGCCTCACACCTCCCAACGCGCGATGGACGGCGTGGAGGCTCCCGCCGACGGTGTCATCACCGGCTACGGCAAGGTCGACGGTCGCCTCACCGCGGTGTGCGCGTACGACTTCACCGTGATGGCCGGATCGATGGGGATGACGGGTGAGTTCAAGGTCACCCGTCTGCGGGAGCTGGCCCTCACGAAGCGCATCCCCTTCGTGTGGCTGCTCGACTCGGCCGGTGCGCGCGTGCAGGAGGCGGCGGGGGCGATGTTCGCCGGCTCCGGTCACCTCTTCCGCGAGGAGGTGATCATGAGCGGCGTTATCCCCCAGGTCGCCGCCCTGATGGGGCCGTGCGCCGCCGGCACCGCTTACATCCCGGGGCTCGCGGACTTCGTGCCGATGGTGAAGGGTCGCGGCTCGATGGCGCTTGCCGGTCCCCACCTCGTGCGCGCCGCGGTGGGCGAGGATGTCACCCAGGAGGAACTGGGCGGCTCACGCATTCACTGCCGCAAGTCGGGAGTGGGCGATATGGAGGTGACCTCCGATGAGGAGTGCATCGAGCGCATCAAGCAGTACCTCTCGTTCATGCCTCAGAACTGTGAGGCCAAGGTGCCGATCCGGCCGGTTGCCGACCCGATCGAGCGCGCCGACGAGGAGCTGCTCGACGTGCTTCCCGAATCGAACCGCAAGCCCTATGACATGTACGAGGTCATCCGCCGCATCGTCGACGACGGCGAGATCTTCGACATGAAGGGTCAGTGGGCAAAGACGATCATCACCTGCTTTGCCCGCTTTGGCGGGCGCCCTGCCGGGATCGTCGCAAACCAGCCAAAGCAGCTCGGTGGCATTCTCGACAACGACTCTGCCGACAAGGCCGCCCGCTTTGTGAACCTCTGCAACGCCTTCGGCATCCCGCTCGTCTTCATCCAGGACGTCCCCGGCTTCATGGTGGGCACGAAGGTGGAGGCCGAGGGCATCATCCGCCACGGCGCGAAGATGCTCTACGCGGTGGCAAACGCCACTGTGCCCAAGCTCACGGTCATCACGCGCAAGGCCTACGGCGCCGGCTACTACGTGATGTGCGGCCGCGCGTATGAGCCCGACCTGATCGTCGCCTGGCCGAGCGCGGAGATAAGTGTGATGGGGGCCGAGGGGGTCGTGGAGATCGCCTTCCGCAAGGCGGTCGACGCGGCCGAGGACCCCGCTGCCAAGAAGGCCGAGCTGATCGAGAGCTTCAAAAAGATGTTCGATGTGTACATCGCCGCCGGCAACGACCTCGTCGACGATGTGATCGACCCGCGCGAGACCCGCGCCACGATCTGCCGCGGATTGGAGCTTGCCGAGGGCAAGAAGATCGAGCGGCCTTGGAAGAAGTCAGGTGTGGTGCCGGTATGACGCATCTGTTCACACAACGCCACGGAGGGCCATATGAGTCTCGATGATCCAGTAGTCATCACTTGCTCGATCTCGGGTGTGATCGCCAATCGCGAGCAGTGTCCGGCGATCCCCTACACCCCCGAGGAGTACGGTGCCGAGGCCAAGCGCGCCGTGGACGAGGGTGCCTCGATGATCCACATCCACGCGCGCAAACCCGACGGTACGCCGAGCTATGAGATCGAGGACTTCTCCGCCATCACCGAGGCGATCAGGGGTGCGGTGGACGATGTGATCATCAACTACTCCACCGGCACGATCGGCGTGCCGGTGGCAAAGCGGGTCGAGTACTTGCGCGCCTGCCGTCCCGAAGTCGCGGCGCTGAACATGGGCTCGATGAACTACGCCAAGTACTCCCG
>JBOGYB010000470.1:0-2005 GCA_050696555.1 Solirubrobacteraceae bacterium
GCACCATCCACGGGTGGGGTCGCCGTTTGAGGAAGATTCGTCGTGCGTCACGGCACTTGCGGGGCTGTGGCTTGAGAGGAGGCCAACAGTTGTTGTACGCGCGTGCGGAGCTTCTGCAGCGGAGCTCTGCCCAGGAGAGGGGCGCTCTGCAACACTCCACCAGGGCTAACGAATGTGATCTGAGGACAGCTGACCATCGTGTAGAGCCCTCCGAGCCGACCGTCGGGGTCGACGCCCACCGGGATGGTGAGGCGCTTGGAGCGCACGATACGCGCTACCGACCCCGGGTCTTCCTTGACGGCCACCGCGGCGAACTCAACACGGGGATAGCTGGGTGCCAGTCGTTGCAGGTCGTCGAGCACGCCCGCACAGGAGCCGGCGTCGAAGAACAGCGCGAGCACCACCGGACGGTGTTCGTAGAGCTGACAAATGTTGAGAATCCCCACGCCCCGCACCTGGCACGCAGGGCGTTTGCCCGCCTGTCCCTCGTCGCGGTGAGTGGCAACGTTCACTTCGCCCGCTGGCCCACCGATCGCGAGCGGCGCCGCGAAAGGGGGAATGCGCTGGCCTGCTCTGAGGCCCGACGCTCCTTTGTGCGAACCGAAGGCGGTGTGTAGCGTGAACACCACCACCAGGAGAACACCCAGGAGCGCAATGTAGCGGCCATAGCCGGTGCTCATCGAGCGGTAAGCCGGCGGCGACGCGGCGAGAACGCTACCAGCGAGTGGGCCCCGCGGCGGATGCGCAGGGCTAGCGGATGCTCACCCTCCGCTAGCACCACTGCGGCGGGGAGCGCGACCAGCACCCCGATGAGCGACACCGAGAGGTCGATGAGCGTGACGAAGCCGAAGTCGCGGAGCATGGCAATGTCGGACAGCGTAAGCACCCCAAAGCCGGCGATAGCGGTTACACCCGAGGCGGCCACCGCTGCACCGGTGTGGGTGTAGGCGAGGCGCAGCGCCTCCACGGTGGAGTGCCCCGCGGCGCGCTCCTGGCGATGGCGCTCGGAGATGAGCACGGAGAACTCGGTGGAGATCGCGATTACGAGGGCTCCGAGTGTCACCGACATCGGGTTGAGTGGGATGCGCAGCGCGAACAGCACAAGTGCCGACCAGCCAGTGGCGAGCACGATCGGAGCGAGCGGCACGAGCGCGCGACGACGGTTACCCCTGAAAGCCACGAGCAGAATGAGTGCCACCACCGCGAGCGCGACGAGCAGCGTGACCAGGCGCCGCCAGGGCGAAGCCACCTGTGAGCCGGCCTGCGCGGCAAGCACAGAGAGACCGACGAGGCTCGCGCTCACACCCGCGGGGGGGTGCAGGGAGGCGCGCATGCCTTCGATCACCTGCTGCTGCTGTTGCAACCCCATCAGACGAATGCCGAAAGCGAGCGTGGCGACGTGCCTGTCGGCGCTGATGACATCCTGGGAGAAGTAAGGGGGGATCGCCGCGAGCAGGCCACGTACACGCTTCTGAGTGAGCTTGGGAGAGACTCCGCTTTCGCTTGGGAAGAGGTCGGGGAGCGAGAAGGCAGGGCACAGCCGTGCGTGTCCGCAACCTGAGGATGAGCTGTAGCCGAAACGTTTGAGCACCATGCTCTCGTAGCGGGTCATCCATTCGATCGTGGCGGGCTTGGTGAGCGCGCTGGAGCTCACCATCAGGTCGATCTCACCACCCACACCGGTGGCTCGCTCAAGGGCAGTGAGGTTGTGCAATGAGGAGAGGCTCTGGGGTGCGAGCTTGGCGATGTCGGTTTGCACGTGCGTCTGTGTGTCTAGGCCCCAGCCGAGCACGGCGAGCGCCAGTCCGATGCCGAGCACCCGCCCGGGACGGCGCACCGAGACGTCCAGCGCCAGGCGCGACACGAGCCGGGTGAAGGGGTTGTCGATGAGGATCTCCCGCGCCCCCCGCCATGCGGGCCCCACGCTGCCGGCGAGCCATTGTCGTGGGGGTTGGTGTATTCGATTTACGGTGACTCGCGCGCGCGCGCGAAGTAAGCCTTGCTC